>NZ_JBIWAL010000067.1:0-22101 GCF_044760045.1 Pseudomonas sp. NPDC098747
GAAAATCATCAACTGATCTCCACGATATGGAAGCTGAACAGTACACGGCGGACGCAGGCGCATGGCTAGGCAGGACGCTTTTTCGTCGATGCTGACACCAATCCACCCGGCACACCCGCCAACGCGATAGTCGGGATTCTGTAGGAGCAGTCTGTAAGACAAACGCTCAATTCATACGCCCGTTTGATTTGGGTACGTCACCTTCACGGAATTTCCGACAATTGTCAATCGCCCAAAATGCGGGTTGGAATGCGACTTTGCGGTCATTTCCGTACCACACAGACTCGCAACACGCGTCTGCATGTGCTGCCATTCATAGGATCAATAGTTAGAAAAGTCGCCCTAATTCGCAGCGAGTCCTGTTTAAAAGTCTACGCTGACTGGACGATAGGTAAATGCGCTGGCCGTTTGAGGCTAGGTCAGCGGTAAAAGAATTTCCGGCCTGCCTGGCCAACCCCGCCCGATGAATCATATCGGGCTTTTTATTGGACTCAATTATTGGAGTAAACGAGAAGCTCGGGCGTATTCACTCAGCAGCATCGCTTTCCGATCAAGTCGAATGACCTGCAAACTTCTGAATCAGATCTGTCGGGCCGGAAACGATTAGCAGATCACCCGGTAAGATCAGGGTGCTAGGCGTGGCATGCTGGAAATCCAGGGTGGCGCGCTTCAAACCTACAACCGTCACACCAAATTTTTCCCGAATATCACTGTCGGCCAAGGTGTTGTTCTGGCTCGCCAAGGGCGCGTGAATCTTGGCAATGGCAAAGCCGTCATCGAACTCGATGAAGTCGATCATCCGCCCGGTAATGAGATGAGCGACACGCTCCCCCATATCTTTCTCAGGGTAGACAACGTGATGGGCGCCAATCCGTTGGGCTATCTGACCATGCTCGGTAGTCCTGGCCTTGACCCAGATATCCCCGATACCCAGTTCGGTCAGCGTCATGATGGTCAGCAAGCTGGCTGACAGATCTGTGCCTATCCCCACAATGGCGTGAGCGAAATCGGCTACGCCCAGTTGGCGCAAGACCATCAGATTGGTGGAGTCGGCCTGGACAGCATGCGTCAAGAGATCGGCCCACTCATGGACTGGCCCGGCGTCCTGGTCGATACCCATCACATCGTGACCGAGTCGCATCAACGATTGAGCCACGGAGCCACCGAAGCGGCCAAGGCCGATCACCACCACGCTATCGCCCTTGGAAAAGGAAAACTGCTCGGTAAAAAGAAATTTAGCCAACAATTGGATGTTCCTCTGGGTAGCGGTAAGGCATACGGCGCTCGCCCAACGCCAGTGACGCCGCCAGCGTGATAGTGCCGACCCGCCCGACATACATCAGCAGCGTGAGCATCAGTTGGGCTGACTCGGGGAGATCAGCGGTAATGCCAGTGGACAAGCCGACCGTGCCAAACGCTGAGATGACTTCGAATATGACCTGGTCTGTGGGCAGGTCTGTTTCACGCATGATAAAGAGCGTCGCCAGCACGATCATGGCGCTGCCGAGCACTAGCACTGTTATAGCTTGACGCTGGGCTGGGGCGCCGACTCGACGACCAAATGCCTCGCTGTCACTGTGGCCACGAATTTCTGCAATCACCAGTAAGACCAGAATGGCTACAGTGCCGACTTTTACGCCACCTGCGGTTCCCGCACTGCCACCCCCGACGAACATCAGCAGGTAGTGAATTGCCCAGCTTTCATGAGTCATCGCGCCGATATCGATCGAGTTGAATCCGGCTGTACGCGCAGAAACGGACGCAAATGCCGCCGAGAGCACTTTATCGATAACGGGCATCGGGCCAAGGGTCGCCGGGTTGAACCACTCGAACACTAGCAGCGTTAAAAAACCGACTAGAAGCAGGATTGCGGTTCCGACCAAGGTGAGCTTGGTATGCAGCGACCAACGACGAGGATCGCTGAATCTGCTGCGCAAGTCATACAAAACGGGAAAGCCAATGCCGCCGATAATGATCGCAGCCATGATTGGCAGCAGGATCCCGGCATCGAATGCGTAACGCGTCAGGCTGTCGGGATGAATGGAGAAACCCGCATTATTGAATGCTGATACCGCATGAAACAGGCCGCTCCACGCCGCTTCAGCCCATGGCAGATCATATGTCAGGTGCAACCTGAGGGTGAGCCACAGGGTCAGGATGAGTTCCAAGGCGAATGTCACCACAAGGACCAGCTTGGCAACGCTGGCAATGTCGCCCAACCCCAACGAGCGTGACTCCAATTGTGCGACCATTTTGGTGCGTAAACGTAAGCCTCGGTTGACCATCAAGCCGAGCAAGGTCGCCACCGTCATAATGCCGAAGCCGCCGATCTGGAACAGCAGCAAGATCACCGACTGGCCGAAGGTTGACCAGTACGTACCGGTGTCCACCACTATAAGTCCGGTCACGCAGACAGCCGAGACAGCGGTAAAAAAAGCAGTCACCCAAGGCGAGGAAATACCTTCGGCCTGGGACATCGGCAGCATCAAAATAGCGGTACCGACCAGTATCAAGGCCAGGAAAACCAGGGAGACAACCCTGGCAGGATGAAGCAGTAATTTCATTTGGCAGCAGATCTCATGGGGTGACATTGGGAATCTAAAGCGCCTGATAAACACGTGAGGGGCTTCAAATCTTAACGGTGGCCATGATCAATGCTGCCGTGGCCGGCTCGATGAGGTGTATCGTCGTTCACCACTTTAACCCTTCGATTCTCCTCTCCTGCAAAGCTGTCCTATTCTCGAAGAAATTGCGATGCCTAATTGCGACCTTCGCCCTTCCCAGCTGTTTAAGATTTATGAAAACCAACTGGCACTCGAAGCTGCAATCATGGCGTTGATACTCGGGGTGAGCTGCGAGGATCAGAGTTCTGGTTTCTGTGTTTCCCGGGATTGCGTGAAGAACCCTTTTAGCGCTAGCCTGCCGGACGTTTCGCACCATTGCAGTGCGAAAAATCCAAGAGTTACGCCAGCGCTTTCAGGGTGGCGTCGATATCCAGCAAAACCGTGGCTTCGCCCTTCTCGCCCCAGTACAAGGCGATCATCTGCTTGTCTGCCTCGATCTTGAAGACGTTGTCTGGCAACTTTTCGAAATGATTGAGCAGCACACGATCCTCGCAGACCTCCTGCCACTGATTGACCCACACGCCTGGCGATTTTTGCCAGTACGTCCAGCATGGCGGCTGATTGCCGCGACGCGGCCGATGGTACTGCGCGCACGGAGTCGGCGGCTCTTGCGACAGCCAGTGCGGCCACTCCTGAGGCGCCAGCTGCATGGCCAGGCCAATACGGCGCGCCTCCATGCGCAGAGCGATTCGACCGCTCTGCGCGCGTGATGGGCGCAACCATGCCAGTGGGCTCAATACCACCAACAGGATTGACACCACTATCCAGACCGTCATATCTGTACTCCCGTTTTCTGATGAGCCCATTGTGTCGCTTTGGAACCAATGCGCTTGAAACCAGCCATACTTAACAATATTGAACCCTTACGAGGAGCGCCTCATGCCCTACCACCACATCCTGGTCGCCGTAGATCTGACTGAAGAGTGCGACCCTGTCATCCACCGCGCCCGAGAGCTGTCGGTGAGCAACGGCGCCAAGCTGTCACTGGTGCATATTGTCGAACCGATGGCCATGGCGTTTGGCGGCGACGTGCCGATGGACCTGTCACAACTGCAACAGCAGCAGTTCGATCAGGCCAAGGAACGCCTTGAGCGCCTGAAGCTCAAGTACACCGAACTCGAAGGCGCCAACTGCCACTTGACCTACGGCCAGCCGCGTCAGGAAATCCATCACTTTGCCAAGGAACAGCAATGCGACCTGATCGTGGTCGGCAGCCATGGCCGTCATGGTCTGGCGCTGTTACTGGGCTCAACCGCCAATGATGTGTTGCACGGCGCACCTTGCGATGTGCTGGCGGTGCATCTGGTAAAACGCTAAAACAATACAGTCATGTGGGAGCGAGCTTGCTCGCGAAGGCGTCAGCACATTCAACATTGAGGTGACCTGACAACCGCTTTCGCGAGCAAGCTCGCTCCCACATTGGTTCACCGTCCCCATATGAAAAGCCCGGCCTCACGCGAATGAGGCCGGGCTTTTTAATGGCTGGAGCAATCAGGCATCCAGCTCGGCCCAACGCTCCACCAACGCTTCCAGTTCTGCCTGCAATTGCTCAAGCGAGGCAATCACCTTGGCAGTTTCTGCGGCAGGACGCTGATAGAAACCGCTGTCGGCCATTTCGGCCTCAACGGCAGCGATCTGCTGTTCCTTGGCATCGATATCGCCTGGCAACGCTTCCAGCTCGCGCTGCAGCTTGTAGCTCAGCTTCTTCTTGGCAGCCGGAGCAGCGGCAGGCGCAGCACCAGCGGCCGGCTCGGCAGCGACCACCGCCGAGTTCAGGTCAGCCTTGCCCGACTTGCTCTCGGTGACACCCAACAGACGTGGCGAGCCACCCTGACGGATCCAGTCCTGATAACCGCCAACGTATTCACGCACCTTGCCTTCACCTTCGAAGACCAGGGTGCTGGTGACCACGTTGTCGAGGAATGCCCGGTCGTGGCTGACCATCAGCACAGTGCCATTGAACGTCAGCAGCACTTCTTCGAGCAGCTCGAGGGTTTCCACATCGAGGTCGTTGGTCGGTTCGTCGAGTACCAACAGGTTTGCCGGTTTACTGAACAGTTTGGCCAGCAGCAGACGCGCACGCTCACCACCCGACAGCGCCTTGACCGGCGTGCGAGCACGCTGCGGGCTGAACAGGAAGTCACCGAGATAACTCAGAACGTGGCGGCTCTGACCATCGATATCGATGAAGTCGCGACCTTCGGCGACGTTGTCGATCACGGTTTTTTCCAGATCCAGTTGATGGCGCAACTGGTCGAAGTACGCCACGTCGATCCGCGTACCCTCTTCCACTTTGCCGCTGGTTGGCTGCAAGCCGTTGAGCATCAACTTCAGCAACGTGGTCTTGCCGGTACCGTTGGCGCCGAGCAGACCGATACGGTCGCCGCGCTGCAGGACCATCGAGAAATCCTTGATCAGGAACGGCCCGCCCGGGTGAGCGAAGCTCACGTTCTCGAGCACCATCACTTGCTTGCCGGACTTGTCGGCGGTGTCCAACTGAATATTGGCCTTGCCGGTGCGTTCACGACGCTCGCTGCGCTCAACGCGCAGGGCTTTCAAGGCCCGCACGCGGCCTTCGTTACGGGTACGACGGGCCTTGATACCCTGACGGATCCACACTTCTTCCTGGGCCAGACGCTTGTCGAACAGCGCGTTGGCGGTAGCTTCAGCAGCGAGCTCGGCTTCTTTGTGCACGAGGAAGCTGGCGTAGTCGCCGTTCCAGTCGATCAGGCCGCCGCGATCCAGTTCCAGAATGCGCGTGGCGAGGTTTTGCAGGAAAGAACGGTCGTGCGTGATGAACAGCACGGCGCCCTGGAAATCTTTCAGCGCTTCTTCAAGCCAGGCAATCGCACCGATGTCCAGGTGGTTGGTTGGCTCGTCGAGCAGCAGCAGATCCGGCTCGGACACCAGTGCCTGCGCCAGCAGCACGCGACGACGCCAGCCGCCGGACAACTCGGCGAGGGTCTTGTCGGCCGGCAGTTGCAGGCGGCTGAGGGTGCTGTCGACCAGAGTCTGCAAGCGCCAGCCATCACGGGCTTCGAGGTCTTGCTGGACGTGCATCAACTTGTCCAGATCGGCATCGGTGACGATGTTCTGGCTCAAGTGATGGTATTCGGCGAGCAAGGCGCCAACGCCGTCGAGGCCCTCGGCCACCACGTCGAAGACAGTCCGCTCGTCGGCCACCGGCAATTCTTGCGGCAGTTCGCCGATTTTCAGACCGGGGGCACGCCACACCGAGCCGTCATCAGGCTTCTGGTCGCCCTTGACCAGTTTCATCATGCTGGACTTGCCAGTGCCGTTGCGGCCGATGATGCACACCCGCTCACCACGGGCGATCTGCCAGGACACCTTGTCCAACAACGGCATAGCGCCGAACGCAAGGGACACATCGCTGAATTTGAGCAGGGTCATGAGCTTCTCCAAAAACCGGGGGCGCATTCTACCTGACTTGAGGCTTCAGCAGGCCGGCAATTTGTCTGTCGAAGCACTCTGCACAACATTTGTTGCGAACTTGTGCCACAAGGCTTGCAAAGCTTTCGCCGCTTGCTGGCAAAAGGCTAAGCTACAGACAATTCAGTGCTGATCGATATCGGCACTTGTCATGATTTCTCTGCCCGGATGTCTCATGCGCAGTCGCCTCTTCAGTGTTTTGTCCTGTTTGCTACTTTCCGCCGCTGCCGTTCAATCCGCCCAGGCGGTGGACCTGTCCACCCAGCGTCAGTATTACGATGAAGCCAAACGCGCGTTGGCCAAGGGCGATACCGGCCCATATATGCGCTATAGCCAGGCGCTGGCCGATTACCCGCTCGAGCCGTATCTGGCTTACGACGAGCTGACCGCACGCCTGAAAAGCGCCAGCAACGCGGAGATCGAGAAATTCCTCGCCGAGCACGGTGACCTGCCCCAGGCCAACTGGATGAAGCTGCGCTGGTTGCGCTGGCTGGCCGATCGCGGCGACTGGGCGACCTTCGTCAAGTATTACGATCCAAAGCTCAATTTCACCGAACTGGACTGCCTCAACGCGCAGTATCAGATCAGCCACAACAAAAAGACCGAAGGCTACGCCGCCACCGAAAAGCTCTGGCTGACCGGCAAGTCGCAGCCCGCCGCGTGCGATGCACTGTTCGGCATGTGGGCCGCCGAGGGTCAACTGACCGAACAGAAACGCTGGGAGCGCACCAAGCTCGCTGCTCAGGCGCGCAACTATCCGCTGGCCAACAGCCTGATCAACGGCCTGACCACCCTCGCCCCACGTGGTCGCCTGTTGGTGGATGTCGCGCAGAAACCCGAGCTGCTCAACCAGCCGTCGCGCTTCACTCCGGCCGATGAGCCGATGTCCGATGTGGTCAGCCTCGGCCTGCGCCGCCTCGCTCGTCAGGACCCGGAAAAAGCCATGGCCCTGCTCGACGGCTATGCCAGCAGCATGCATTTTTCCCGTGATGAGAAAGTCGCGATCGCCCGGGAAATCGGCCTGACCCTGGCCCGCCGCTTCGACAGCCGCGCACTGGACGTAATGACCAAATACGATCCGGAACTGCGCGACAACACAGTTTCCGAATGGCGTCTGCGCCTGCTTCTGCGTCTGGCGCGGTGGGACGATGCTTATCAATTGACCCGCCGTCTGCCACAGGATCTGGCCACCACTAACCGCTGGCGCTACTGGCAGGCACGCAGTCTCGAGTTGGCGCAACCACAGAACCCGGAAGCGCAGACCCTGTACAAAAACCTTGCGCGGGAACGTGATTTCTACGGTTTCCTCGCCGCTGACCGTTCGCAATCCCCTTATTCGCTGAACAACAAACCACTGGTGCTTAGCCAGGCGCTGATCAACAAAGTACGCAACACGCCCGGCGTGCGCCGCGCACTTGAGTTCCACGCACGCGGGCAAATCGTCGACGGTCGCCGTGAGTGGTACCACGTTAGCCGTCACTTCAACCGTGACGAAATGGTTGCCCAAGCCAAACTCGCCTACGACCTGAAGTGGTATTTCCCGGCGATTCGCACCATCAGTCAGGCGCAGTACTGGGACGATCTGGACATCCGCTTCCCGATGGCCCACCGCGAAACCCTCGTGCGTGAAGCCAAGGTTCGCGGCCTGCATTCGAGTTGGGTGTTCGCCATTACCCGTCAGGAAAGCGCGTTCATGGACGATGCCCGTTCCGGCGTCGGCGCCAGCGGCCTGATGCAACTGATGCCCGGCACCGCCAAGGAAACCTCGCGCAAGTTCAACATTCCCCTGGCCTCGCCGCAGCAAGTGCTGAACCCGGACAAGAACATTCAACTCGGTGCTGCTTACCTGAGCCAGGTGCACAGCCAGTTCAACGGCAACCGCGTCCTCGCCTCCGCCGCCTACAACGCCGGCCCAGGCCGTGTGCGCCAATGGCTGCGCGGCGCCGACCACCTGAGCTTCGACGTGTGGGTGGAAAGCATCCCGTTCGACGAAACCCGTCAGTACGTGCAGAACGTTCTGTCCTATTCGGTGATCTACGGGCAGAAGCTAAATTCGCCGCAACCGCTGGTGGATTGGCATGAGCGCTACTTCGATGATCAGTGATCATCTGACTAACGCCAAATGAAAAAAAATGCCCGTATCGCGAGATACGGGCATTTTTTTGAACGGTAGGATCAGCGTTTTCGTTTTGCCATCAACTCACTGATTCGTAAAGATCGGTTTTCCAGCATTAACCATCGCCTCGCTACTAGGTCGGTTACCTGAGCAGCCTGCGGCAACTCCTACACGACGACCGCGTGTCCATCGTTGAACTGCAACGCCGCCAACCGCGCATACAACGGATTACTGGCAATCAATTCCTGATGTGTCCCCACCGCGACCAGTTTGCCCTGATCCATCACCGCAATCCGGTCGGCGTTTTTCACCGTGGCCAAGCGATGGGCGATCACCAGGGTGGTGCGGTTTTGCATCAGGTTCGGCAAGGCTTGCTGGATCAGGTGTTCGCTTTGGGCATCGAGGGCGCTGGTGGCTTCGTCCAGCAACAGGATCGGCGCGTCGACCAGCAACGCTCGAGCGATGGCGAGACGCTGGCGTTGGCCGCCAGAGAGTCCCAGTCCGCCATCCCCCAGATGTGTCTGGTAGCCGTCAGGCATTTGTTCGATGAAGTCATGGGCGTGGGCAATTCTGGCCGCTTCCTTGACTTGCTCCAGTGTGGCCGTCGGGCAGCCGTAGCGGATGTTCTCTTCCACGCTGCCGAAGAACAGGGCTGGCGTTTGTGAAACCAGGGCAAAACAACGGCGAAGATCCAACGGATCAAGGCTCGTCAGTGGCACGCCATCCAGCAGAATCCGGCCCTCGCGAGGATCGTAAAAGCGCAGCAGCAAGTCATACACCGTGGATTTTCCTGCGCCCGACGGCCCCACCAGCGCTAGGGTTTCGCCTGCCCTGACCGTCAGATTCAAGCCATCAACGGCGTAGCTTTCTGGACGCGAGTGATAGGAAAAACGCACATCCCGCAATTCCAGTTCACCCCGCACCCGCGCAGGCAAGGTCACCAATCCAGTCTTTGGTGGCTGGATGATGTTTTCCGAACGCAGCAATTCAGCAATTCGCTCGGCGGCACCGGCCGCACGTTGCAGCTCGCCGATTACTTCACTCAAGGTGCCAAACGCACTGCCGACGATCAGGCTGTAGAAGACAAATGCCGCCAGCTCACCGGCAGAAATACGCCCGGCGATCACGTCCATGCCACCGACCCACAACATCACCGCGACAGCGCCAAGCACCAGCACGATCACCAGGGTGATCAACCACGCGCGCTGGAAGATCCGTTTGCGTGCTGTCTCGAAAGCCTGTTCGACCGTTGAGGCAAAACGTTGCTCGTCCTGTACTTGATGGTTGTACGCCTGCACGGTTTTGATCTGGCCGAGGGTTTCGGACACATAGCTGCCGATGTCGGCGATCCGGTCCTGGCTCTGACGCGACAGATTGCGCACGCGTCGACCGAAAATCAGGATCGGCGCAATCACCAGCGGTAGCGCGATCACCACGATGCTGGTGAGTTTGGGATTGGTGATGAACAGCAGAACGATGCCGCCAATCACCATCAGCAGATTGCGCAGAAAAAGCGAGAGCGACGAACCGATCACCGATTGCAGCAATGTCGTATCCGCTGTCAGGCGCGACTGGATTTCCGAGCTGCGGTTGTCTTCGTAGAACCCGGGATGCAGGTACACCAGATGGTTGAACACTTGTCGGCGGATGTCTGCCACGACACGCTCGCCGATCCAGGAGACCAGATAAAACCGGGCAAAGGTGCCGACCGCGAGGCCCAAGACCAACAGCATGAACAGGCCAATGGATTGGTTGAGCAAATCCGCCGACTGGGTCATGAAGCCCTGATCAACCAACAGCTTGATGCCCTGCCCCATCGACAAGGTGATGCCTGCGGTGGCAATCAATGCGAGCAATGCGCCAAAAGCCTGCCAGCGATAGGGCAAGAGAAATTGACTGGTCAGGCGCAAGGCGCGTCGGTGTCGCGAGGAAAGCATCGAGATCATTCGGGTTCACATCTGCGCTGATGGATAGGGCCAGCCTACACACTCAGATGGGGGGGAACTCTGTAAATCACAATGAGTCAGGTTAAATATGCCCGTGACGACTAGACCCTAGAGGCTATTGGTCTAAAGTCCCGGTTGAGACGAGCGGTCATTTCTGTTTGAGTAGAGATGCCGCCGCCGACAGACCGCAGGGAGTTGTCATAGCCCGGTCACGTGGCGGTTTTAACCTAGGCGCACAACCTGATGAGGAGACAGGCCATGTCCTTGCAACACAGCAGCGAAGACAAGATTGAAGTGATCCGCACCAAGCCCGGCCAGACTCTGGGGTGCTCGATTATCGATGAACAAGGCCGCGAAGTACCGATCACCGAAGACATGATCCAGGACGCGTGCCGCGAACTGGAGAAGCGATTGGTCAAGCCTGTCGAACAAGAGTGATGTAGCCACCGTCTTCCTGACCCGGTCCCTTTGACCGGGTTTTTTCTTTGCGCCAGTCAGACCGCGGCGCTCCCATCGCGAGCAGGCTCGCTCCCACAGGAGACCGAGATCCAATGTGGGAGCGAGCCTGCTCGCGATTGAGCCAACTCGGTGCCTACACTGCCACGGCTCCCAGTGCCGCCACCATCTGCCGCAACGCGGGCGAATCCCCCTCGATCCGCACTTTCAGCCCTTCAATCTCGCGCCGAACCGGATACTGCTTACGCAATACATCGAACGCCGCACGCTGCTCGCCGACATTGCCTACAAGGCTGCGGCGAAAATCCGCGTCATCCCGGCGTGGGTCGTACACGCCACGACACAACATCGCCAACGCCCAGGCCGGATCGCTGTCGGCATGCAAGGTCACTTCCGACAACCACGGCGCCGGCAGCAGTTCACTGAGCTGGATGCTCGCAGGTTGGTCGATAAACTCGCAGTACGCCTGATAAATCTGCGCCGTGCCGCGCTGTTTGCCGTCGAGGCTATAACCGGCAATGTGCGGCGTCGCCAGCACGCAGAGTTCAGCCAGGGCCACATCGACCTCGGGTTCGGCCTCCCAGACATCGAGCACCGCTTGCAGGTCTTCGCGCTCCAGCAGCACTTCGCGCAGCGCGGCGTTATCCACCACCGGCCCCCGCGCTGCGTTGATCAACCAGGCGCCAGGTTTGAGTTGCTGCAAACGATGTTGATCGAACAGGTGCCAGGTCGCACCGGCACCACTGCGGGTCAGCGGTGTGTGCAGGCTGATTACGTCGCACTGTTCGATGATCTGCTCCAGGCTGACGTAATCGCCACCCTCGGCGGCCTGGCGTGGCGGATCGCAGATTTTTACGTTCCAGCCCAGGCCCTTCAGCACATTGATCAGGCGCCCACCGACTTCACCCGCGCCAACGACACCATAAGTTCGCTGCGTCAGATCAACGCCTTCGATTTCGGCGAGGGTCATCAGGCTGCCGAGCACGTAATCGACCACGCCCCGGGCATTGCAGCCGGGCGCGCTCGACCAGGTGATGCCCGCCTCGTTGAAATACTCGAGATCCAGATGATCGGTGCCGATGGTGCAGGTGCCAACAAAGCGAACCTTGCTGCCCTCGAGCAGCGCGCGGTTGACGTTGGTCACCGAGCGCACCAGCAACACGTCGGCCTGCTCGACCGTCGCACGGTCGATGGAACGGCCGGGCACTCGGCGGATCTCACCGAAACCGGCGAAAAAGGCATCGAGCAGCGGTATATTTTCGTCAGCAACAATCAGCATGGCGGGCTCCTTGGGCGGATCGGCAGTTTAGGTGCAGATGCGCGGTTGGGCCAGCGGGGTTTGGTTCCAGAACCGAGAACAACACTTTCCTTGCCACAAGGGGATTACAAATCCGCAACACAGGATTTTTCCTGACCAACACGTCAGCGGCGTAGAATGCGTCGCCCTGCGCATCAACATCTGTGGACGCTTTTCCTGTGAATTCTGTAACTGACCAACCTGTCGCCGTCTCCCTCACCCGCCCCGCGCGGATTCGCCTGGAGTTCAAGACTCTGCTCGCCCTGGCGGTGCCGATCATCATCGCGCAACTGGCCACCACGGCCATGGGCTTTGTCGATGCGGTGATGGCCGGGCGCGTCGGCCCCAAGGACCTGGCGGCAGTGGCACTGGGCAACTCGATCTGGGTGCCGGTATTTCTGTTGATGACCGGCACCCTGCTGGCCACCACCCCAAAAGTCGCCCAGCGTTACGGCGCCGGCACCCACAGCGAAATCGGCCCGATTGTGCGCCAGGCGTTGTGGCTGGCGCTCGTGGTGGGTTTGATCGCGACCGCGATGCTGGTTGCCGCCGAGCCGATTCTGCACCTGATGAAAGTCGATCCCGAGCTGATCGGCCCGTGCATGCAGTACTTGCATGGCATCGCCAGCGGTTTGCCAGCGGTGGCGTTCTATCATGTGCTGCGCTGCTTCAGTGACGGCCTCGGCCGTACCCGTCCGGCGATGGTGCTGGGCCTGTGCGGGCTGGCGCTGAATATTCCGCTGAACTACATCTTCATCTATGGCCACTTTGGCGTGCCGGCCATGGGCGGCGTCGGCTGCGGCTGGGCTACGGCGATCGTGATGTGGGTGATGGCGCTGGGTCTGGCCGGTTACGAGCGCTGGGCTCCGGCGTATCGTTCGAGCGAGTTGTTCAGCCGTTTCGATTGGCCGCAATGGGCGGTGATCAAGCGTCTGCTGGCCATCGGTTTGCCAATCGGCATCGCGGTATTTGCCGAGTCGAGCATCTTCGCGGTGATCGCACTGCTGATCGGCAGCCTCGGCGCAACCGTGGTCGCCGGACACCAGATTGCGCTGAACGTCAGCTCGCTGGTGTTCATGATTCCCTACTCGCTGGGCATGGCCGTGACCGTGCGCGTCGGTCAAGCCTTGGGGCGTGAAGAACCCCGCGAGGCGCGTTTTGCCGCTGGCGTCGGCATGGGCACTGCGCTGGCCTATGCGTGTCTCTCGGCGAGCATGATGTTGCTGCTGCGCGAGCCAATTGCAGCGATCTACACGGCTGACCCGACGGTGATTCACATCGCGGCAATGCTGATTGTGTATTCGGCACTGTTCCAGTTTTCCGACGCGATCCAGGTCACCGCTGCCGGCGCGCTGCGCGGTTATCAGGACACGCGAGTGACCATGATCCTGACGCTGTTCGCCTATTGGGGCATCGGCCTGCCAGTGGGTTACGCCCTCGGCCTGACCGACTGGCTCGGTGAACCGCGTGGCCCGAGCGGGTTGTGGCAGGGTTTGATCGTCGGTCTGAGTTGCGCGGCGCTGATGCTGTCGATTCGCCTGACTCGCAGCGCTCGCAAGCGCATTCGTATCAGTCGCTCGATGGGCTGAGCCCCTTACGCGGCACAAAAAAATGTGGGAGCCAGTCTGCTCGCGAAAGCAGTGCATCAGTCGACATTAACAGTGACTGGCACATCGCATTCGCGAGCAGGCTCGCTCCCACATTTGGTTTTGCGTTGGCCTGAGGCTCAGGCTTGTTTCTTGCGGATCCAGTACAGATAAGTCCCAGCGTCTTCGTGCTGCCCGACCAGTTCATGGTCGAGGAATACACAGAACTTCGGAATGTCGCGACGGGTCGATGGATCCGTGGCGATCACCTTGAGCAAGCCACCGGGCACCAGGTCACGGATGTGCTGGTGCAACATCATCACCGGCTCCGGGCAATTGAGACCGGTGGCGTCGAGGGTGCCGTCGACCGGGGTATCGATCATTTCACTCATGATTAACTCCTGAAACTGGCCGGCATTGTCGCCCATTGCCGGGTGCTCGGCCACCTGTGGCGAGGGGATTTATCCCCCGTCACAGGTTCCGTCCCCACGTTTATCAGCGGGATTTGGTTTTCTTCACATCATGTCGGCGCAGATGGCAGGTCACTTCTTCGCGGTCGTGATACAGCTGCTTGCAGCCGATATCGACCTTGATCCCGCGCGCCTTGAAACCATCGGCGATGCGTTCGAGCAGACGCTTCACTTCGGCATAACGCTGCTTCATCGGCAGCTTCAGGTTGACCACCGCCTCGCGGCAATGCCCTTCGCCGATCCACTCTTCGAGCATCGCCGCGTTACGCGCCGGTTTCTCGACGATGTCGCAGACCATCCAGTCCACCGGCTGCTTGGGCTTGAAGGTGAAGCCGTCCGCCATCAAGTGCTGCACCAGCCCGGTGTCCATCAGGCTTTCGGCCATCGGGCCGTTGTCGATAGCGGTCACCAGCATGCCGCGGTTGACCAGTTGCCAGGTCCAGCCGCCCGGTGCGGCACCAAGGTCAACGCCGGTCATGTCACTGTGCAAACGATCTTCCCACTGATCACGCGGGATGAAATGGTGCCACGCCTCTTCGAGCTTCAACGTCGAACGGCTCGGAGCCTCACGGGGAAACTTCAGGCGTGGAATGCCCATCGGCCACATCGCCGAGTTACCGGCATCAGCCATTCCCAGAAACACTTCGCGGCCGCTTTTGAACGTCAGCAACAGACGCGGCTTGTTCGCGTCTTCCACCAGTTTGCCGGCACCCGTCAGCGCCTTGCGCAGCGGGCCTTCGAATTTCTTGCAGAAGTTCGACAGCTCTTTGCCATCGTTGGTATCGACGACCTCCAGCCACAGGCTGCCGCACACTGGAAACTCGGCCATGTGCGCGAGGATCACGCTGATGCGGTCGGTTTCCGGCAGATCAATGAAGACGCCACGCGCCCATTGGCGCGGGAAGATCAGCTCAGCGAAACGCTGACCGCGCATCAGACGCTCGGCGCCGTCTTCTTCGGTGCAGACAAACTCGGCGAACGCGGTGGCGGTTTTCGCCTTGGCGTAACCGGACACGTTCAATTGGGCGGCGAGGTCGGAAATCTCCGAACAGACTTCGCCTTCGAAGCCTGGCCGACAATGCATGAATAGGGTGTTCATTCTTACTCCTGGGCAGCGGGCGATCATTCGGCCCCTGCGCGATGCTCAGGCTTGCGTTGAAGCAAAGCCTGTCACGAAAACCGGCGCATGATAGCCGAAGTCGGAACCTTGGTTCTCTCCATAGAGTCCAGTTATTAGCCAGCTAATGAAAACAGGGCTACGTTGATAGCTCTGCCCGTCCCCTCAATCCGTAGCCGTGCGGATTTAAAGGAGTGATCGTAATGCCGTCCCTCGATAGTCTGAAGACCCTTAAAACTCTACAAATCGATGACAAGATCTACCACTATTTCAGTTTGCCGGATGCTGCCAAAAGCTTGGGTAATATCGACAAACTGCCCATGTCGCTGAAAGTCCTGCTGGAAAACCTGCTGCGCTGGGAAGATGAAAAAACTGTCACCGGCGCCGACCTCAAGGCAATTGCTGCGTGGCTCAAGGAGCGTCGCTCCGACCGGGAAATCCAGTACCGCCCTGCCCGCGTATTGATGCAGGACTTTACCGGCGTCCCTGCCGTAGTCGACCTCGCAGCGATGCGCGCGGCCATGGCCAAGGCTGGCGGCGATCCGCAGCGTATCAATCCGCTATCCCCGGTCGATCTAGTGATCGACCACTCGGTGATGGTCGACAAGTTCGCCACGCCCAGCGCATTCGAGCAGAACGTCGACATCGAGATGCAGCGTAACGGCGAACGCTATGCCTTCCTGCGCTGGGGCCAAAGCGCTTTCGACAACTTCAGCGTAGTGCCGCCGGGCACCGGGATCTGCCACCAGGTCAACCTCGAATACCTCGGGCGCACCGTGTGGACCAAGGATGAAGACGGCCGCACCTATGCCTTTCCCGACACTCTGGTCGGCACCGACTCCCACACCACCATGATCAACGGCCTCGGCGTACTCGGCTGGGGCGTCGGCGGAATTGAGGCGGAGGCGGCGATGCTCGGGCAACCGGTGTCGATGCTGATTCCGGAAGTGATCGGTTTCAAACTCACTGGCAAACTCAAGGAAGGCATTACCGCCACCGACCTGGTGCTGACCGTCACGCAGATGCTGCGCAAAAAAGGCGTGGTCGGCAAATTTGTCGAGTTTTACGGTGACGGCCTCGCCGACCTGCCACTGGCCGACCGCGCGACCATCGCCAACATGGCCCCGGAATACGGTGCGACATGCGGTTTCTTCCCGGTCGATGACGTGACACTGGAGTACCTGCGCCTGTCCGGGCGACCGGCGGAAGTGGTGAAGCTGGTCGAGGCGTATAGCAAGGCCCAAGGGCTGTGGCGTCTGCCCGGCCAGGAGCCGGTGTTTACCGACAGTCTGGCGCTGGACATGGGCAGCGTCGAGGCCAGCCTGGCCGGGCCGAAACGCCCACAGGACCGCGTCTCGCTACCTAATGTCGCGCAAGCCTTCAGCGACTTCCTCGACTTGCAATTCAAACCGACGAGCAAAGAAGAAGGCCGTCTGGAAAGCGAGGGCGGCGGTGGCGTCGCCGTGGGCAATGCCGATCTGGTCGGCGAAACGGACTATGAATACGACGGCCACACCTATCGCCTGAAAAACGGCGCAGTGGTCATCGCCGCCATTACTTCCTGCACAAATACCTCAAACCCCAGCGTGATGATGGCCGCGGGGCTCTTGGCGAAGAAAGCCGTGGAGAAAGGCCTGACGCGCAAACCGTGGGTCAAAAGCTCTCTGGCGCCGGGTTCGAAAGTAGTTACCGATTACTACAAGGCTGCGGGGCTGACGCAATACCTCGACCAGCTCGGCTTTTCACTGGTCGGTTACGGCTGCACCACCTGCATCGGCAACTCCGGGCCATTGCCGGAACCAATCGAAAAAGCCATCCAGAAAGCTGACCTCGCCGTCGCCTCGGTACTGTCCGGCAACCGCAACTTTGAAGGTCGCGTGCATCCTCTGGTGAAAACCAACTGGCTGGCCTCGCCACCGCTGGTGGTCGCTTATGCCTTGGCTGGCACCGTTCGCACCGACATCAGCAGCGAACCGTTGGGCAATGATCAACAGGGCAATCCGGTTTATCTGCGTGACATCTGGCCAAGCAGCCAGGAAATCGCCGACGCGGTAAGTCAGGTCAGCACCGCGATGTTCCATAAGGAATACGCCGAAGTGTTTGCAGGTGACGAACAGTGGCAAGCCATCGAGGTGCCGCAAGCCGCCACCTACGTGTGGCAGGACGATTCGACTTACATCCAGCATCCACCGTTTTTCGACAACATTTCCGGCCCGCTGCCAGAGATCAAGGATGTGAAGGGTGCGCGAGTGTTGGCGCTGCTTGGCGATTCGGTGACCACCGACCACATATCACCTGCCGGCAATATCAAGACTGACAGCCCGGCCGGACGCTATCTGCGCGAAAAAGGCGTGGAGCCGCGGGACTTCAACTCCTATGGTTCACGTCGCGGCAATCACGAAGTGATGATGCGCGGCACCTTCGCCAACATTCGGATCCGCAATGAGATGCTTAGCGGTGAAGAAGGCGGCAACACGATCTACATTCCGACCGGTGAGAAACTGCCAATCTACGATGCAGCCATGCGCTATCAAGCCTCTGGAACGCCGCTGGTGGTGATTGCCGGGCAAGAATACGGCACCGGTTCCAGTCGCGATTGGGCGGCCAAGGGCACCAACCTGCTGGGCGTCAAAGCAGTAATCGCCGAGAGCTTCGAGCGAATTCACCGTTCCAACCTGGTGGGCATGGGCGTGTTGCCGCTGCAATTCAAACTCGATCAGAACCGCAAGAGTTTGAATCTTACTGGCAAGGAAACCTTCGAGATTCAAGGGCTGACCGGCGTATCACTGACACCGCGCATGAACCTGCCTCTGGTCATCACCCGTGAAGACGGACGACAGGAGAAAATTGAAGTGTTGTGCCGCATCGACACCCTGAACGAGGTTGAGTACTTCAAGTCGGGGGGGATTCTGCATTATGTGTTGCGGCAGTTGATCGCGTCCTGACGGTTCACAACTATTGTGGCGAGGAAGCTTGCTCCCTCGCCACAGTTGCTCATTACATCAGGTTTGGCACTTTTCTACGGGCGAAAAAAAACCCGCCGAAGCGGGTTTTCCCAAGACCATTATCGACTCCCTGTCGGCAGCGATCCTTGCAATGGTCGATCATCCTTGATCCTGAAGTACTCCCTGTGCTTCAGTTGATGGGTGTAGATTACGCGGTGGATCCAATCGGCAATAGTCGCAATAGCTACCATAGCGTGTAAGACATTCGCCATAGAAGCCCTTCCGAAAACCCTTAGACGTGTCAGCCGTTGAGCATGCACGCCGCGATGTGCGCGACCTTCAACTGCCCTGAGGCCTGAGTTTGCGGGTCATCCTGCAGAAACCAGAATGCCTCGGTGGCCAAGGCCTGAGTCCTGGGTCGAACATAGCGCCTTCAGCTACCGTCACGCTCACGCGCCCGGGCGCTTTCGACGAGAAACTGTTCAAGCCTGCTCAACTGCTCTTCCCAGCCACGACTGTCCATGTAATAGGCCTCTTTCTGGCGAATGTCGGGAATGTGCGCGAAACCGGACTCCGAAACCTTGAGCAACGTGCCCTCCTCAAAATCCTCCAGCTCGAACCTGACCAGCGTTGTCGGCTCCTGGGAATAGTCGATTTTGGGATTGACCGCATACGGATGCCAACGGAACGAGAACAATTGCTGCGGCTCGACCCGCTCGATCAACACGTTCCACAACACATGTTCATAACCCGGATACGTGACCTGCCCTTGCGTCCATTCACCGGCAATAAACCGCCTTCCTTCCAGTGCCACGCCAAACCACTGGCCAAACGCCTCGGCATCGACCAATGCACGCCACACATGTGAGCGCGGCGCCTTGAGCGTGATTTTGCGTTCGAAACTGTTGGGTACTGGTTTCATACGTCACCTCCTGTTCTGAACAGTAGGCTTGTATGACCACATGTCCAACCTGAAGTTGTATCAAGGAGCGTTGCGGTAGGACTCGGTAGCACAAAGATGTGTCTAGACTCAGTCGGCCACCCAATGAACACCGGGAGTTGATCATGCGGTCATCACGAAATATCGGCTTATACGCAGTTCTGCTTTGCCTGACTGCCTGTGTCACTTCGGTAGACCATTGGAGCAAGCCGGGCGCCTCCCAAGCAGAGCTCGATCACGACAAAGCCGAGTGCCTGTATCAAGCCAAATCAGCGACGGCCAGCTTCAGCAGCGCGCCTTCGGACAAGAGCATGGAAGCGGCGGTCGGTGCCGGTGTGGGCGACGGAATTGTAGTGGCCGAAAAACAGATCGAACTGACCAACGATTGCATGCGCCTGCGCGGTTACAACGGCAGTTGAGTTTCATCGCTACAATGCCTGCCTTTCCTGACATCGACAGTGAGAATCTACATGTCCCCACGCTTGTTCCTGGCCCTGACGCCATTGCTATTCACCACCCTCACCCACGCCGCCGTTGACTGCGCCAACGCCAGCGATCAGGCGACGATGAATCAGTGCGCCGGACAGGATTACAAAGCTGCCGACAAAGAGTTGAACGCGGTATATCAGCAGATCACCGGGCGTTTGAAGGATAACCCTGATGGCAAGAAGCTGTTGGTCAGTGCGCAGCGTGCGTGGATCGGGTTTCGAGATGCCGAGTGCAAGTTTTCGTCTTCGGGCGTGACGGGCGGGAGTGTGTATCCGTGGGTTTACGGTAACTGCATGACCGGGGTGACCAAGGTGCGGGTTGAAACGTTGAAGCAGTATTTGAAGTGTGAAGAAGGTGACATGAGTTGCCCGGTGCCGGGGGCCTGACTTTTTCAGGTCTGACTTGCCAACGATGGCGTCGGTACGGTCGCTGCAACTGGTCAGTTCCAAGCAACCGTATCCCTCGACAACTTCCAGCACAGTCTCAACCTGTATGCGCCTGCGCTGTGATGCTGTTGCCGGTTACACGTGCGGATCAGCCGACGCTTTGGTCGGCGCCGCGTACTGCGGCTTGAGATGGCCGTCCTGACCGAGTAGCCAGGCGTCCATGATCTGCCGCACTACGGGTCCGGCAACACGACCACCGGCCTCACCGTTTTCGATCATCACCGAAATCGCAATCTTCGGGTCCTCCGCCGGGGCGAAGCCGACGAACAAGGCGTTATCGCGGTGACGCTCAAGCGTCTTCTCGCGGTTGTAACGTTCGCCCTGCTTGATCGCCACCACCTGCGCCGTGCCGCTTTTGCCAGCGATACGGTATTGCGCCCCCGCCGCTGCCGCACGGGCAATGCCGCGGGCATTGTGCATTACCATCTGCATGCCGTGGTTGACCTGGTCCCAGTCGCGCGGATCCTTGAGCAGGATGTTCGGCATCGGATGCTCGTCGACCGGTGCCACACCGTCGACAGTCTGGGCCAGATGCGGGCGGTTCCACACCCCTTTGTTGGCGATCAATGCGGTAGCCTGGGCCAGTTGCAGCGGCGTCACCTGCATGTAGCCCTGACCAATGCCGAGAATCACCGTTTCCCCCGGGAACCATGCTTGTCGCCGTGTGGCGCGTTTCCAGGCTTGGGATGGCATCAGGCCGGGAGACTCTTCAAACATGTCCAGCGAGACTTTTTCGCCCAGGCCGAACATGGCCATGTAGTCGTGCAGGCGATCAATGCCAAGCTTATGCGCCAGGTCATAAAAGTAGGTGTCATTGGAACGCATGATCGCCGCGTCCATGTCCACCCAGCCATCGCCGCTGTGGTTCCAGTTACGGTATTTGTGATCGAAGTCCGGGAGTTGGTAATAACCGGGATCGAAGACCCGGGTCTGCGGCGTAACAACGCCTGCATCGAGACCCGCGATCGCCACTTCCGGCTTGATGGTCGAACCCGGTGCGTACAAGCCGCGCAGCACGCGGTTGAACAGCGGTCGGTCGATGGAATCTCGCAGCGCCGAATACTCTTTGGAGCTGATGCCGGTGACGAACAGGTTGGGATCGAAACTCGGATTGCTGACCATGGCCAGCACTTCCCCGGTGGACGGGTCCAGCGCCACGACCGAACCACGACGACCACCCAAAGCGGCTTCGGCCGCTTCTTGCAGTTTGACGTCGAGGCTCAGAACGATGTTTTTGCCCGGCACGGGGTCGGTGTGTTTGAGCACCCGCAATACCCTGCCCTGGGCATTGGTCTCGACTTCCTCATAACCGACGTGACCGTGCAACTGCGCTTCGTAGAAGCGTTCGATGCCAGTCTTGCCGATGGACTGAGTGCCGCGGTATTCCACCGAGTCGAGGGTTTTGGATTCCTTTTCGTTGATCCGGCCGACATAGCCGATCGAGTGAGCGAAGTGCATTCCGAGCGGGTAATGTCGAACGAACTGTGGCTCGACATCGAGCCCAGGCAAGCGGAACTCGTTGACCGCTAACACGGCAATCTGCTCTTCGGTCAGTTCATAAAACAACGTCACTGGTGTGAATGGGTGACGGGACTGTTTCATGGCTTTGTCGAACACCGTGCGGTCTTCGGCAGGAAGGTGCAGGAGATTAATGACCTCGTCCAGTTCCTGATTGACGTCAGTAGCTCGCTCGCGGGTGATGGTCAGATTGTAGCTGGGACGGTTATCGGCGAGCAAAACGCCGTTGCGGTCATAGATCAGGCCGCGTGTCGGCGGGATTGGCAGGACATGGACACGGTTGTTTTCGGAAATGGTCGAGTGATAGTCGAACTCCACTACTTGCAGGATGTACAGGCGAACTACCAGGGCGCAGCTGACTGCGAAAACAAACAAGGCACAGGCGATCAACCGCTTGTTGACCAGACGCGTCTCTTTCTCGTGATCCTTGATCGGGATAGGTTCAGGCATTTCTACAGCAACTCTTTGGCATAAGTGAGCGCCGATCCATGGGCATGACATCAGTCCTTTAAAAAACGAGCTGCACCATACCAAAAACTGCACGGTCACTTAAGAAGGTTTTTCTCCAATGGCGACTCTTGCGACAGTTGAGGTTCGATTTGCCTGAAAACTTTTTCGCAGGCAAAACAAAACCCCAACTGCTTTCGCAATTGGGGTTTCGGAATTTAATCTTGACGATGACCTACTCTCACATGGGGAAA
>NZ_JBIWAL010000068.1:0-20654 GCF_044760045.1 Pseudomonas sp. NPDC098747
GTATCGACAAAGTCATGGAAAAATTCGGCTGGCCGATGGGCCCGGCATACCTGATGGACGTGGTCGGCATCGACACCGGTCACCACGGTCGTGACGTCATGGCTGAAGGCTTCCCGGATCGCATGAAAGATGACCGTCGTTCGGCCATCGACGTGCTTTACGAAGCCAAGCGTCTGGGTCAGAAGAACGGCAAGGGCTTCTACGCCTACGAGACCGACAAGAAGGGCAAGCAGAAGAAAGTTGCCGATCCGTCGGTACTCGAAGTGCTCAAGCCGATCGTTTACGAGCAGCGCGAAGTCACTGACGAAGACATCATCAACTGGATGATGATCCCGCTCTGCCTGGAAACCGTGCGTTGCCTGGAAGACGGCATTGTTGAGACCGCCGCCGAAGCCGACATGGGTTTGGTCTACGGTATCGGTTTCCCTCCATTCCGTGGCGGTGCGCTGCGCTACATCGATTCGATCGGTGTTGCCGAGTTCGTTGCCCTGGCTGACCAGTACGCTGATTTGGGCGCGCTGTACCACCCGACCGCGAAACTGCGTGAAATGGCCAAAACCGGCCAACGGTTCTTCGGTTAAGCGTCCCAACTTTTGAGCGAGAGTGAAATTTTATGAGCTTGAATCCAAGAGACGTCGTGATTGTCGACTTCGGTCGTACTCCGATGGGCCGCTCCAAGGGCGGCATGCACCGCAACACCCGCGCCGAAGATATGTCGGCGCACCTGATCAGCAAATTGCTGGAACGCAACGTCAAGGTTGATCCGAACGAAGTCGAAGACGTGATCTGGGGCTGCGTCAACCAGACCCTGGAGCAGGGCTGGAACATCGCGCGCATGGCGTCGCTGATGACCCAGATTCCGCACACGGCTGCCGGCCAGACGGTCAGCCGCCTGTGCGGCTCGTCGATGAGCGCGCTGCACACTGCTGCGCAAGCGATCATGACTGGCAACGGTGACGTGTTCGTCGTCGGCGGCGTCGAGCATATGGGCCACGTGAGCATGATGCACGGTGTCGATCCGAACCCGCACATGTCGCTGTACGCGGCGAAAGCCTCGGGCATGATGGGCCTGACTGCTGAAATGCTCGGCAAAATGCACGGCATCACTCGCGAACAGCAGGACGCCTTTGGCGTGCGCTCCCACCAGCTCGCCCACAAGGCGACTCTGGAAGGCAAGTTCAAAGACGAAATCATCCCGATGCAGGGTTATGACGAGAACGGTTTCCTGAAACTGTTCGACTACGACGAAACCATTCGTCCGGAAACCACCCTGGAAAGTCTGGCGGCCCTCAAGCCGGCCTTCAATCCAAAGGGCGGCACCGTGACGGCCGGTACTTCGTCGCAGATCACCGATGGTGCCTCGTGCATGATCGTGATGTCGGCGCAACGTGCGCAGGACCTCGGTATCCAGCCAATGGCGGTGATCCGTTCGATGGCAGTGGCGGGTGTGGATCCGGCAATCATGGGCTATGGTCCAGTTCCGGCAACACAAAAAGCCCTGAAGCGTGCGGGCCTTGGCATCAACGATATCGACTTCTTCGAGCTCAACGAAGCTTTCGCCGCACAGGCATTGCCAGTGCTGAAAGATCTGAAAGTGCTCGACAAGATGAACGAGAAGGTTAACCTGCACGGCGGCGCGATCGCCCTGGGTCACCCGTTCGGTTGCTCCGGTGCTCGGATTTCCGGCACTTTGCTGAACGTGATGAAGCAGAATAGCGGCACCTTCGGGGTGGCCACTATGTGCATTGGTCTCGGCCAAGGCATCTCAACCGTCTTCGAACGCGTATAAGCGTCTCGTCGATGGAAGCCGGGGCCAAGTGCCCCGGTTTTTGTTTTTGTGGATTTATTTTGTTTTTATTTTGAAAAAAATTGAGGGAGGGCCAAACCATGCCGATACAACCTGGGCTCTACCAGCATTACAAAGGTCCGCAGTACCGCGTTTTCAACGTCGCGCGGCATTCCGAGACCGAAGAAGAAGTGGTGTTCTACCAAGCCCTGTATGGCGATTACGGCTTTTGGGTACGTCCCCTGAGCATGTTTCTGGAGTCCGTCGAGGTTGACGGCGAGCAGGTCCCACGCTTTGCTTTGGTGCAAGCCGAACCGAGCCTGTTTTCCAAGGCATAAGGCGAGTGCGCGCAATACCCTGCGCTTGACCTCACCTTGTATCAACTATATATAGCGGTGCCGCGTCAGGCGCCAACCGCCTTTCACTTCTAGAATTCAGGAATTTTCTGATCCATGGGCAAATCGCTGGTCATTGTGGAATCCCCGGCTAAGGCCAAGACCATCAACAAGTATCTGGGCAACCAATACGTGGTGAAGTCGAGTATCGGCCATATCCGAGACCTGCCCACCAGCGGTTCGGCTAGCGCCAGCAAAGAGCCAGCCGCCAAGCGCGGCAAGGCTGCCGCAGGCGAAGGTCCGGTGCTCACGCCGAAGGAGAAAGCGCGCAAGCAGCTGGTCTCGCGTATGGGTGTCGATCCCGATCATGGCTGGAAAGCCAAGTACGAGATCCTCCCGGGCAAGGAAAAGGTCATCGAAGAGCTGCGCCGGCTTGCCAAAGATGCTGACACCATCTATCTCGCAACCGACTTGGATCGCGAGGGGGAAGCCATTGCATGGCACCTGCGCGAAGCCATCGGTGGTGATGACAGCCGCTACAAGCGCGTGGTGTTCAACGAAATTACCAAGAAGGCCATTCAGGAGGCCTTCTCCAAGCCGGGCGAACTGGACATTGATCGTGTCAACGCCCAGCAGGCGCGTCGCTTCCTCGACCGCGTTGTGGGTTACATGGTCTCGCCGCTGCTGTGGGCCAAGATCGCCCGTGGCCTGTCTGCCGGTCGTGTGCAATCGGTTGCCGTGAAGCTGGTGGTTGAGCGTGAGCGCGAAATTCGTGCATTCAACCCGGAAGAGTACTGGGAAGTGCATGCCGATCTCGGCAACACCAAAGGCTCGACCGTACGTTTCGAAGTAGCGCGTGAAAAGGGCGAAGCCTTCAAGCCGCTCAACGAAGCCCAGGCCATGGCTGCGCTGGAGAAGCTCAAGTCCTCCAGCTACAGCATCGTCAAGCGCGAAGACAAACCGACCAGCAGCAAGCCGTCGGCACCGTTCATCACGTCTACCCTGCAGCAGGCCGCGAGCAACCGCCTGGGATTCGGCGTGAAGAAAACCATGATGATGGCCCAGCGTCTGTACGAAGCCGGCTACATCACTTATATGCGTACCGATTCGACCAACCTCTCGGCAGACGCCGTGACGATGGCGCGTGCTTACATCGAAGACGAATTCGGCAAGAAGTATCTGCCGGAAACGCCGAACGTCTATAGCAGCAAGGAAGGTGCACAAGAGGCTCACGAAGCCATTCGTCCTTCCGACGCCAACACCATTCCGAGCAAGCTTGCGGGTATGGAGCGCGATGCCGAGCGTCTCTATGAGCTGATCTGGCGTCAATTCCTGGCTTGCCAGATGCTGCCGGCGCAATACCTGTCGACGACTGTCAGCGTCGGTGCTGGTGATTTCGAGTTGCGCGCCAAGGGCCGTATCCTGAAGTTTGACGGTTACACCCGCGTGATGCCGCAGATTGCCAAGCCTGGCGATGACGACGTTCTGCCCGATATGGCGCAGGGCGACGTGATGAAGCTGATCAAGCTTGATCCGACCCAGCACTTCACCAAACCGCCGGCGCGTTACTCGGAAGCCAGCCTGGTTAAAGAAATGGAAAAACGCGGCATCGGTCGTCCTTCGACTTACGCTGCGATCATTTCGACCATTCAGGATCGCGGTTACGTAACCCTGCATAACCGTCGTTTCTATTCGGAAAAGATGGGCGATATCGTTACCGAACGTCTGTCGGAGAGCTTCTCGAACCTCATGGACTACGGCTTCACCGCCGGCATGGAAGAGAACCTCGATGACGTGGCTCAGGGCGAGCGTGACTGGAAAAGCGTGCTGGACGAGTTCTACGGCGACTTCAAAAAGAAACTCGAAGTAGCCGAGAATCCGGAAAGCGGTATGCGTGCCAACCAGCCGGTCATGACCGACATTCCGTGCACCACTTGCGGCCGTCCGATGCAGATTCGTACCGCATCGACTGGCGTATTCCTCGGTTGCTCGGGCTACAGCCTGCCGCCGAAAGAGCGTTGCAAGGCCACCGTCAATCTGGTGCCCGGCGACGAGATCGCTGCGGACGACGAAGGTGAGTCGGAGTCGCTGGTGCTGCGTGGCAAGCATCGCTGCCCGATCTGCAGCACGGCGATGGACGCTTACCTGCTCGACGAGAAGCGCAAGCTGCACATCTGCGGTAACAACCCGGATTGCGCCGGCTACGAAATCGAAGAGGGCAGTTATCGGATCAAAGGCTACGAAGGTCCGAGCCTGGAATGCGACAAGTGCGGCAGCGAGATGCAGCTCAAGACCGGCCGTTTCGGCAAGTTCTTCGGCTGCACCAATGCAACCTGCAAAAACACCCGCAAACTGCTGAAGAGCGGTGACGCGGCGCCGCCGAAGATGGATCCGGTGAAGATGCCTGAGCTGAAATGCGAAAAGGTCAACGACACCTACATCCTGCGCGACGGTGCGTCCGGCTTGTTCCTGGCGGCCAGTCAGTTCCCGAAAAACCGCGAGACTCGTGCTCCGCTGGTGATCGAGATTGTGCCGCACAAGGACGAGATCGATCCGAAGTACCACTTCCTGTGCGAAGCGCCGAAGAAGGATCCTGATGGCCTGCCAGCGGTGATCCGCTACAGCCGCAAGACCAAGGAACAGTACGTGCAGACCGAAGTCGACGGCAAGCCAACCGGCTGGAAGGCGTACTTCGACGGTGGCAAGTGGACTGTTGAAGACAAGCGCTCTACCAAGGCCAAGGCTGAGTAAGCGTTAGCCGGATACTGAAAGGCCGCATGAGAACCCTCGGGTTTTCATGCGGCCTTTTTGTTTTGTGCTTGCGGTGTGATCAGTTGATCCACGACACTGTCCGATCTGTGTGAAGCAATTATTTCGTTGTGGAGGCTGCCGTCATGGCCCACGAACTCTATACCCGCACCAATCAGAAAATCTATTTTGCCGGCCTGTCGCTGGAAGCCTTGGCTCGAGCTGAAGAAGGGCGGGCGATGAATTCTCTGGCGCTGATTCAGGCCGGACGTGAATCGGCGTTGTTCCACCTCTATGGCGCGTTATTGGGGCTGTGCCATGAAATTGCCGGGTTCTATCGCCTGCCTCAGGCTAGCGCACCACGGGCCGAGATGCTGTTGACGCGTGAAGTGCTCGAGTCGATCGCGATTCCCGAACTGGCGGAAATGGTTGAGCTGGCAGGTAACCCGCAAACCTGGTTGGCTAAACTGCTGGCAGCGCATTCGGCGTTGTTCCAGCCGCCTCGCGTGCCACATAAGCCCAAGGGCGATGTGACACAGCCGTTGATTCAGGCCGTTAATCTGGATGAGGAAGAGGCGCTGCAAGAGTTGAGCCGAGAAGAACTTGAGAGTTGGCGGCAGAACCTCAAGAGCCTCGCTATTCGTTTTCGCGAGGGTTTGAATGAGTGCTGACGGTGATTGACACGGTGGCAATCTGAAACATGCTGCTGGTCAAGATCACGAGCGAAGCCTGAATGATGTCTATATAATGCCTGCCTTTCGTGGAGAACAGACCTATATGCCAACGTCCTTTCTAGAAATTGTCGAGTTACCCGACGGCCGAATCGAACTGCGCAGGGCTGAGGACGAGGGTTCTCTGGTGACTCTGGATTTCTCCGAGGACGCCAAGACATTCCTGCAAGGCCAGCACGTTGAAATCGCAAAAGCGATGTTGAGCGTTGGCGTGCAGATGGCAGGCCGAATGATCGAAGGTGAGTTTGATAAAGATGAGGGGTCGCGGGTTCTTCATTAATTCCCGACGGCTTTTGGTTTTTGTCACTACCGCTTCAGATCGGCTTCTCTATCCCTGGAGAAGCCCTGCGCTTCACACAGCGCGCGTAACCTGCAAATCAACCCAATCGAATGTTCAGACTCTGAGCGTCGCCCGTGCGTGCAGCGCTGATCAATTGCTGCCGTGAACTTGTGTTCAGCGGGTTGAGCCAGGTGACGACTGTGTGGCTGCGGCCCAGACGCAATGCTTCGCAAGCGAGTTGTTGGGCGCTTTGAGTGCCCCTCGGCTGCAACAGCAGAATGCGCTCTCGATTAAGGCCGGCATCGCGCAGCCATGTTTGGGTCAGGCTGGCGGGTGGCGCAATCAGCGTCAGCCAGCGTGCGTCCTGATCATCGCTCAGTTCACGAAGGATCGGTGCCAGCAGATTCAGGCAGTTCCCGGCGGCACCACGCAGTGACAGCTCACTGAATACTTCGGGTTCAGCATTCCAGGGGCGCTCGACCACGTCTTTCAGGATCGGCGCCATCGGTTGCGCCAGAAACGCTTCGAATAACGGCAGTTGTGTTTGCTGAGGTGTGTGTGGGAACTGCATAAAGCCTCCTTTAGCGGCGGATTACGCCGACACTCAAGCCTTCGATCACCAGTTCCTGATCTTTCAGGTCGACTTCGATAGGGGCGAACTCTGGGTTTTCGGCCATCAGCCAGACTTTGCTGCCTTCGCGCTTGAAGCGTTTGACGGTCACTTCATCGCCGATGCGAGCAACGACGACCTGGCCATTACGCGCTTCGCGGGTGGTGTGAACCGCCAGAAGGTCACCGTCGAAAATACCGATGTCCTTCATGCTCATGCCGTGCACGCGCAGCAGATAGTCTGCACGTGGGTGGAAGAATGCTGGATTGATATTGCAGGACTCTTCGATATGCTGCTGGGCGAGGATTGGCGCGCCGGCAGCCACCCGGCCGATGATCGGCAGGGTAGAGTCATCGGCCTTGGCTTCGAAGCCAGGGATGCGAATACCGCGAGAGGCACCAGGCGTCATCTCGATAGCGCCCTTTCGAGCCAGTGCCTTGAGATGCTCTTCCGCCGCGTTGGGCGACTTGAACCCCAGTTCCTGAGCGATTTCCGCGCGGGTTGGCGGATAGCCATTGTCTTCGAGGCAGCGTTTGATAAAGGCCAGAATCTCGGCTTGGCGTGGCGTCAGCTTTAGCATATTGATCGCTCTGTTTTTTTATACAGTGACTGGGATTATATACAGTGAAGCGGTCTTGGCAATGCCCGTTTTTTTGCAAGCCGCCAGACGGTCAATGGACGTGTTTATTAATGCGTCGTCCTTGTGTGGTTAAATAGCTGACTGACCATTCCCAAAACGAACCGACAGGCTTGACAAGACACAGGCTGAAACGTATGTTTCAAACAAGTGTTTGTCAGGCGGAGTAGCCATGGCCCAGTCGGAAACCGTTGAACGCATTCTTGATGCAGCAGAGCAGTTGTTCGCGGAGAAAGGTTTCGCGGAAACCTCATTGCGTTTGATCACCAGCAAGGCTTGCGTCAACCTGGCAGCGGTCAACTATCATTTCGGCTCCAAGAAAGCGCTGATTCAAGCGGTTTTCTCGCGCTTCCTCGGGCCGTTCTGCGCCAGCCTCGATAAAGAGCTGGAGCGCCGTCAGGCCAAACCTGAAAACAAGCCAACTCTCGAAGAGCTGCTGGAAATCCTCGTCGAACAAGCCCTCGTGGTTCAACCTCGTAGCGGTAACGACCTGTCGATCTTCATGCGTCTGCTCGGCCTCGCGTTCAGCCAGAGCCAGGGTCACCTGCGTCGTTACCTGGAAGACATGTACGGCAAGGTGTTCCGTCGCTACATGCTGCTGGTCAACGAAGCGGCGCCTAACATTCCACCGATCGAATTGTTCTGGCGCGTGCACTTCATGCTCGGCGCTGCCGCGTTCAGCATGTCCGGCATCAAGGCGTTGCGCGCGATTGCCGAGACCGATTTCGGCGTCAACACCTCCATCGAGCAGGTCATGCGCCTGATGGTGCCGTTCCTCGCGGCGGGCATGCGCGCCGATACCGGTGTCACCGACGCTGCCATGGCCACTGCGCAATTGCGCCCGCGCAGCAAATCAACGCCGGTGGCCGCCAAGGTTTAACCGCGCACGGGTGGGCGCGGCAGCTTGTATCCGCTAAGCTAGCCGCCCATGCCGACTCTCGTTCTGAATCCGTTCTCCATTGATATCGCCGACCTGCCGGGCACCGCCCTCGGTGGCGATTTCATGCGGATCGGGTTTTTCGTTTTCAAGGAATCTCTATGACTGCTGGCCTGCAAGGCTCGTTGATGGTGGACGTCGCCGGTACCTGGCTGACGGCTGAAGATCGCCAATTGTTGCGTCAGCCTGAAGTGGGCGGCCTGATCATTTTTGCCCGCAATATCGAGCATCCGCGCCAGGTGCGTGAACTCAGTGCGGCGATCCGTGCGATTCGCCCGGACTTGCTGCTGGCGGTGGATCAAGAGGGCGGTCGCGTGCAGCGTTTGCGTCAAGGCTTCGTGCGTCTGCCGGCCATGCGCGCCATCGCTGACAATCCGAATGCCGAATACCTGGCTGAGCAATGTGGCTGGATCATGGCTACCGAAGTGCTGGCCGTCGGCCTCGACCTGAGCTTCGCCCCGGTGCTGGATCTCGATTATCAGCGCAGCGCCGTGGTCGGCACTCGTTCGTTTGAAGGTAATCCCGAGCGCGCAGCGTTGCTCGCTGGTGCCTTTATTCGCGGCATGAACAGCGCCGGAATGGCCGCCACTGGCAAGCACTTCCCCGGCCACGGTTGGGCTGAAGCCGACTCCCACGTTGCTATCCCCAACGACGAGCGCAGTCTCGACGAGATCCGCGCCAACGACCTGGTGCCATTTGCCAAGCTGAGCAAACAACTGGCTGCAGTCATGCCGGCGCACGTTATCTATCCGCAAGTCGATTCGCAGCCCGCCGGCTTCTCTCGGCGCTGGTTGCAAGACATCCTGCGAGGCGAGTTGCAGTTCGATGGCGTGATCTTCAGTGACGATCTGTCGATGGCCGGCGCCCACGTGGTCGGCGACGCCGCCAGTCGTATCGAAGCCGCACTCTCTGCCGGGTGCGACATGGGCCTGGTCTGCAATGACCGCGCCGCTGCCGAATTGGCCCTGAGTGCTGCACAGCGCATGAAGGTCAAACCGTCTGCGCGTATCGCACGTATGAGCGGTCAGGCGTTTGCCAGCACCGACTACCGCCAGGATCCACGCTGGCTGCAAGCCCTCGGCGCACTCAAAGACGCTCAATTGATCGACTAAGGATTTTTCGTTATGACGGTTTACGCAATCATCGGTGGCACCGGCCTGACCCAGCTCGAGGGCTTGATCATTCGCCAGTCGCTGGCAGTGGACACGCCATATGGTGCGCCTTCGGCCGACGTGCAGATTGGCGAATACGCCGGCAAGGAAGTGCTGTTCCTCGCCCGTCACGGCCACCCGCATCGCTTTCCACCGCACAAGGTCAACTACCGCGCCAATCTTTGGGCATTGAAGCAGGCCGGTGCCGAGGCGATCATCGCGGTCAACGCCGTGGGCGGTATTCATCCTGCGATGGGCACCGGGCATTTCTGCGTGCCGCATCAAATTGTCGACTACACCAGCGGGCGCGAACACACCTTTTTCGCTGATGACCTGGAACAGGTCACTCACATCGATTTCAGTTTTCCCTACAGCGAACCGCTGCGCCAGCAATTGATTGCGGCGGTGGCTGCCGAAGGTTGCGAGTACAGCGATCAGGGTGTTTACGCCTGCACGCAGGGTCCGCGTCTGGAAACCGTGGCCGAGATCGTGCGTCTGGAGCGTGATGGCTGCGACATCGTCGGCATGACCGGTATGCCGGAAGCGGCGTTGGCGCGTGAGCTGGATCTGGATTACGCGTGTCTGGCGCTGGTGGTAAACCCGGCTGCGGGCAAGACCACTGAAGTGATCACCATGGCCGAGATCGAGCAGGCATTGCACGACGGCATGGGCAAGGTCAAATCGACCCTTGCGCGCGTGCTGGCCGGTTAAGGATTGCCTGTGAGCATTCTCATTGAGCGGCTCAAGTCGCTGGTATGGACCCAGGCATTCAATAGCAAGACGCTGGCCAAGGCTCGCGTTTATGCCGCCGATGACCGGGTAGAGATCATCGAGATCGATGACAGAAAGATCGAGGCGTTCTGCATCGGTTCGGAAAGTCAGGCGTATGAACAAAGCATTTACCTGTCCGAAGATCGGCTGGGTTCCGTCAACTTGCGTTGCTTGTGCAGCTGTCCTGTCGCGATCGACTGCAAGCACTGTGCGGCAGTGCTCTATCACCTGCAGGGCAGTGATCATGATGCGTCTGAAAGTGACGCACAGGCTCCCTTGGGTCGGGCGCTGGAGCATTGGCTTTCAACAATCCCCGTGCCGGCCAAGCCCGCCGAAGAAGGCGCGCAAACCGCAGGCACACGCCTGTATTACAAGCTCAAGCCGACGTCGGTGAGCGGCAAGTGGCTGCTCGATATTTTCAAGGTCTACCAGCTCAAGAGCGGCGAGTTACGCGAAGTCAAACCCATGTACTCGCTGGCGGAAATGCTCATGCGCCAGCCCGGCTACCTGTCCGAACTGGATTTGCGCGTCGCCAGGCTGTTGGTCGCCATGCACTCCCATCACGCCTATTACAGCGGTTATCCGCTGGAAGGCAGCAGTGGCGCTGAACTGCTGGAAATGCTCCTGCGCACCTCGCGGCTGTTCCTCGACTTCGAAGACCTGCGAGCGCTGGCGCCGGGCGCGAAACGCTCGGGCCAATTCGCCTGGGCCGAGCAGGCTGACGGCGGGTTCCGCGCGCAGTGGAGCAGTGCCGAAGCCGCGCAGGAAACGGTGCTGGCGCTGGAGCCGCTTTATTACCTTGATCGTGAACAGCGACAGGTTGGTCCGTTGTTCAATGAACTGGAAGAAAAACTGGCCTGTCATTTGACCCTGGCGCCCGACATTCCGGCGCGTCAGGCCATGCAGTTCAGCCATCGCATGAGCGCGGCGACCAGAATTGCGCCGCCACACAAGCTGACCGAACGAATCATCGATGATGTGTTTCCGCAGCCGCAACTGACCCTCGTCAGCGGTCGAGAACGCACACGCTGGGAATACGTGTTGGAGCACCGCGCCGCTTTGGTGTTTACCTACAACGGCCAGCCTGCGATTGATCGCAACCCGCAAGTAATGATCCTCCACGGCACCGAAACCCAGCGCATTCAACGCCAGCCTGCTGTGGAAAAGAAGCTGCGCCAGTTCCTGCAAAAGCACGGCTTCAAGAAAGCCACGCGCAAGAGCACGCTGGATCTTCCCGGTGAGATGTTTACGTTACCGGATGATTCCGCCTGGCTCGGGTTCATGCACGAAGGGCTTGGCGCACTGCGCGTCGAGAATTGGCAGATCGAGATCAGCCCGGACTTTCATTTCAACGTGCAGCCGGTAGAGCAGTGGTACGCCGAAGTCGAAGAAGAGGCCGGGCATCAATGGTTTGATCTGCAACTGGGCATCGTTGTCAACGGCGAGCGCTACAGCTTGTTACCGATCCTTTTGCATCTGTTGCGCACCCAGCCGCGCTTGCTCGACCCTGTCAATCTGGCGCAACGCAGCGATGACGAAAAACTGCTGATCGAACTCAAGCCCAGCGGTTTTGGCGATCCGGCGGGCGCCAAGGTCGCGCTGCCATTGAGTCGGGTCAAACCACTGATGGCCACGCTGGGCGAGCTGTACCTGGGCGGTCATCAGGGCGACGCACTGCGCTTGAGTGCTCCGGACGCTGCGCGCCTGAGTATGCTCGATGGCGTGCCGCTGGATTGGCAGGGCGGCGAACGCCTGCGCACCTTTGCCAAACGCCTGCAGAATTCCAGTCACACCCACGTCGCTGCGCCGGCCGGCCTTAACGCGCAACTGCGCCCGTATCAGCTCGAAGGCCTGAACTGGATGCAGACCCTGCGCGAGCTTGAAGTCGGCGGCATTCTGGGCGATGACATGGGGCTGGGCAAAACTCTGCAAACCCTGGCGCATTTGCTTACGGAAAAACACGCCGGGCGCCTCGATTGCCCGGCACTGGCGGTGATGCCGACCAGCCTGATTCCCAACTGGCTCGACGAGGCTGAGCGTTTCACCCCGCAGTTGAAAGTATTGGCGCTGCACGGCTCTGGGCGGCAAAAGGATTTCGCTGATCTGGCTGAGTACGATCTGGTGCTGACCACTTACGCGTTGCTGCCGAGGGATCTGGAGACCTTGCAGCCGCAGTTGTGGAGCGTGCTGATTCTCGACGAAGCGCAGAACATCAAGAACCCGCTCAGCAAAGCCGCGCAGGCCGCACGCGACTTGCAGGCCCGCCAGCGTTTGTGCCTGAGCGGCACGCCGATGGAAAACCATCTCGGCGAGCTGTGGTCGCAGTTTCATTTCCTCATGCCTGGTTGGCTGGGCGACAGCAAATCCTTCAATCGTGACTACCGCACGCCGATCGAGAAGCACGGCAATGTGCAGCGCATGCAGCACCTGACGGCGCGCATCAAGCCGTTTTTACTGCGACGCAAGAAAGATCAGGTCGCCACGGAGTTGCCGCCGAAAACTGAAATCATCCATTGGGTCGAACTCAGCGATGGCCAGCGCGACGTCTATGAGACGGTGCGTGTGGCGATGGACAAAAAGGTCCGCGACGAAATCGCCCGCAGTGGTGTGGGGCGAAGTCAGATCATCATCCTTGATGCGTTGCTCAAGTTGCGCCAGGTCTGTTGCGACCTGCGCCTGATCAACATGCCGCTGACAGAAAAGGCACTTCGTTCCGGCAGTGGCAAGTTGATCAGCCTGATGGAGATGCTCGAGGAGTTGCTCGGCGAAGGTCGCCGCATCCTGTTGTTTTCCCAGTTCACCTCGATGCTGGCGCTGATCGAGCAAGAGTTGCAGCAACGGGGCCTTGGTTACTCGCTGCTGACCGGTGAAACCACTGACCGGCGTACGCCGGTGAAGGATTTCCAGGGTGGGAAGGTGCCGCTGTTTCTGATCAGTTTGAAGGCCGGTGGTACGGGCTTGAACCTGACCGCTGCGGACACGGTCATCCACTTTGACCCGTGGTGGAACCCGGCGGTAGAAAACCAGGCCACCGATCGTGCGTATCGAATCGGACAAAATAACCCGGTGTTTGTCTACAAGCTGATTGCCCGTGGCACGGTAGAGGAAAAAATACAGGCGCTGCAACAGGAAAAAGCGGCGCTGGCAGACGCGGTGCTTGAGGGTGGAACCAAGGCTGGCTGGAAGCTGGAGCAGAGTGACATTGAGGCTCTGTTTGCGCCGCTGCCTGTGTCCAAGGCCTGATTGCCCAAGTCTGGGGCTAGTATCTGACGGCCCCATCGCTGGCAAGCCAGCTCCCACAGGTATCGAGTTGATTCACAATTTTGTGGGCGGCTCATAGCCCTGTGGGAGCTGGCTTGCCAGCGATGGCGGTTTAAGCGGCGCTAAACATTTCAGCGCTTTTCCAGCTTGTCCGGCAACGGCGCAAACAACGCTTCAATATCGTCATTCTGCAACTTCCAGTCCCCGGCCTTGCGCCCATCCAGCACGCCCGCTGCCAGATCAGACTTCTCTTTCTGCAAGTGCTGAATCTTCTCTTCCACCGTGCCCCGGGCAATCATCTTGTAGACGAACACGGGTTTCTCCTGGCCGATGCGGTACGCGCGATCGGTCGCCTGATTTTCGGTCGCCGGGTTCCACCACGGGTCGTAGTGAATCACCGTATCCGCTTCGGTCAGGTTCAAGCCAACACCACCGGCCTTCAGGCTGATCAAAAAGATCTGACGATTGCCGCTCTGGAATTCCTTCACCGGCGTGCGCCGATCGCGGGTCTGACCGGTCAGAAGGGCGTAGGAGATTTTACGTTTTTTCAGTTCGTCCTCGATCAGTGACAGCATCGAGGTGAACTGTGAAAACAGCAGAATCCGCCGACCTTCTTCGAACAACTCTTCGAGCATTTCCATCAGGCTGTCGAGCTTGCCGGAAGTGCTGCCACGGGCGGGCAGGGTGGCGCCGTTGACCAGACGCAAATCGCAGCAAACCTGACGCAGCTTGAGCAGCGCTTCAAGAATGATGATCTGGCTGCGCGCCACGCCTTTGCGGGTGATCTCGTCGCGGACTTTTTTGTCCATGGCCAGGCGCATGGTTTCGTACACGTCGCGCTGCGCTTCGTTGAGATCAACCCAATGGATGATTTCGGTCTTCGGTGGAAGCTCGGTGGCCACTTGTTCTTTGGTGCGGCGCAACAGAAACGGTTTTATCCGGCCATTCAGATGCTGAAGTCTGACTTCGCTGCCGCGTTTTTCGATCGGCACACGGTAATCGGCGTTGAAGCTTTTGACGTCGCCTAGCCAGCCCGGCAGCAGGAAATGGAACAGCGACCAAAGCTCGCCCAGGTGGTTTTCCAGCGGCGTACCGCTCAGACACAGGCGTTGACGAGCATTCAACTCGCGCGCCGCTTGCGCCGCTTTGCTGTTGGGGTTCTTGATGTACTGCGCCTCGTCCAGCACCAAGACATGCAGAGGCTGCTGTGCCAGACGTTCGATGTCCTTGGGCAGCAGCGCATAGGTGGTGAGGATCAGGTCGAAGTCAGCCAGATTGTCGAAGTGCTTTTTGCGACTGGCACCATAAAGCGCGAGCACTTTCAGTTGCGGCGTGAAATGCGCCGCCTCATCGAGCCAGTTCGGGATCAGGCTGGTCGGCATCACAACCATGCATGGACGGTCCAGGCGCCCGGCGATTTTCTCGCTGAGAATATGCGCCAGGGTCTGTAGGGTTTTGCCCAAACCCATGTCATCCGCGAGTATCCCGCCGACTTCCAGTTGCCGCAGCGACTGCATCCAGCTCAAGCCTTCGAGTTGGTACGGACGCAATGTCGCGTTCAGGCCTTCGGGGGCCTCGATGCTGAAATCACGAATGTCGCGCAGGCGTTGAGCAAACGTGCGGATCTGCTCGCCGCCCTCCCACAGCAGAGGGAGGCCCTCCAGCGAATTAAGGCGCGTGGCGTCAGCCTTGCTCAGGCGCAGGGTGGTTTCGCCCGGTTCCTGCAAATAAAACTCGCCGAGTGTGGCCAGCACCGGTTTCAACCGGCCCAGCGGCAACGCCACCTGCAATGGCCCATGCTCGAGGTTGCGCTGTGGAATGTTGACCAGAATCAGTTCGTCATCACGGCGCCGCGCGAGGCGCTCCGGGTTGAGGATTTCCGCGTGCGAGCGCATCAGGTTGAGCAGTATGGGCAGCAAACTGAGGCGCTCACCGTTGACGATGATGCCCAGCTCCAGATCAAACCAGTCGCGCTCCGGCGCCTGCTCAACCGTGGCGTACCAGTCATCCACGGCGGTCAGGTCAAAGCCGAACTCTTCGTCGATCTGCAATTCCCAGCCCTGAGTGCGCAGCTTCGGCAGTTCGTTGAGGGTAAAGGTCAGCCAGGCGCTGTCATTGACCATTTCGAACAGCTCGCCGGCACTTTCCGGCAGGGCTTTGCTCTGGCGGGTGGCGATACGAAAGCCGAGGATGCGTAACTGTTCCCGGTAGGACTGTTCGACTTCCGGGTGGCGTTTTATCCGTAACGTCTGGGTTTCCTGGCGGATCAGGATGTCGCTGTTTTTCTGCCCGCTGACGTATTCGTCCAGATAGCTGAACGACAACGCCGCGCGATGCTGAATGTAGCGCTGCATCTTGCCGTTGCGCGGTTCAAACGCACTGAACTCGACGCTCGCCAGCCACAAGCGTGGGAGCGGCTGCACGTTGTCCACCAGCACTTGCGGGGGCGCCTTCGGGCCACGGTTTTCCAGCACGGCCTGGAGTTTTTCCAGCAGTTCGGCGTCTTTTGCAGCAGCGGGGTATTCGAGGGTTTCCTGGATTTTCAGCAGCACCGCTGCGCAATGCTTGCAGTTGCTGCGAACCGGGCAGGTGCACGCGGCGTCGACCAGCAGCAAAGTGCCTTTGGCTGACTCGCGCAGGTGAATCGTCTGACGGTAGACGTTACCGCCAGAGCCTTCGCAACTGGCGGTGATGGTCGCATCGCCGACCTGGGCGATGCGTACCCGGTTTTCCAGGGCATAGCGGCGACCACGCTCCAGGCTCTGTTCCTTGAATCGGCTGACCCAGGAGGGTGCCAACGGTTTACTCAGGGGCGGGGACATAAGGACTTCGATCAGTCCGGAACGACTTCAGGCGCTTCCCGTGGCGCAGGTGCGGTCAGGGAAGTGATCTTGATCAGCAGGGCCAGATGGCCGTTGTCGAGGTAATTGAGCTGGCCGTTTTTAGTGTGGCTGTCCTGCTTCAGGCGCTCACTGGCGGTGACCAGGCCATTGGCGTCGATCTGATTGACCCAGAAATCGGCAGCCACGTCGGTGAAGCGCCCGAGTTTCATCTCAAGCGTACCCTCGATCGGGAACTGACCGAATTGCTCGTTGCCTTCGCTGACCGCGACTTTTGCCGGCGATTCACCAAGGGTCTGCTGCCAGGCCTTGTGCATCAGCACGCTGTACTCGCCGCTGGCGGTGAGTTTGCTGACAACGTCATTCAGCGCCGGCGTACGTTTGCTGTCGTCGCCCAAACGCTGGGCGCCAGCGGCCCAGTCTTCCGGTGCGGCGCGGCTGACAATCGCCGGCACAGCGTTCTGGCGCACCAGAATCATTTCGACCTGATACAGGTCATCGGCAAACGCCGAAGGTGCTAATACTGTTATCAAGATCGAGGTGAATAGCAAAGTCAGTGAGCGAAACAGGCGCATGCGGCGTCCTTCAAGCAGTTTTCGGGATGAGGCGCTCGAACAGCGCCTCCACAGTATTAAAGCGCTCTTCCGGGCGCTCCATCGGCACCTGGAATTTGAACATCGTGGCGCCTTCGAATTTGTAGCGTTTTGGCTGGCTCTGAATCAGTTTGATCAGGGTCATCGGATCGACCGGCGTCTGCGCGGCGAACTCGATGCGTCCGCCTTGCGGGCCGCCATCGACCTTCTTGATGCCCAACTGTTCGGCCTGCAACTTCAGGGCCGTGATGCGCACCAGATTCTTGGTCGGCTCCGGCAGCAGGCCGAAGCGATCGATCATTTCGACTTGCAGATCCTTCAAGCCGTCCTCGTCGGTAGCCGAGGCGATGCGCTTGTACAGGATCAGGCGGGCGTGGACGTCCGGCAGATAGCTTTCCGGTATCAGTGCCGGCACTCGCAGATTGACTTCCGGGCCACCGCCGAGCGGTTGATCGAGGTTCGGTTGCTCGCCCTTGCGGATCGATTTCACCGCGCGCTCAAGCATTTCCATGTACAGCGTGAAACCCACGGCTTGAATCTGCCCGCTCTGGCCATCGCCGAGCAATTCGCCGGCGCCACGGATTTCCAGGTCGTTGGTGGCCAGCACAAAACCGGCACCAAGATCCTGAGTATTGGCGATCGCCTCCAGACGCTTTTCCGCGTCCGCAGTGATCTGCTGGCGCGGCGGCGTCAGCAGGTAGGCGTAAGCCTGGTGGTGACTGCGCCCGACGCGCCCGCGCAACTGGTGCAGTTGCGCCAGACCGAACTTGTCGGCGCGCTCGATGATGATGGTGTTGGCGCTCGGCACGTCGATGCCGGTCTCGATGATGGTCGAGGCGATCAGCACGTTGAAACGCTTGTGATAAAAGTCGCTCATCACTTGTTCGAGATCGCGTTCGCGCATCTGTCCGTGGCCGATACCGATCCGTGCTTCCGGTACCAACTCGGCGAGATCGGCGGCGCACTTCTCGATGGTCTTCACGTCGTTGTGCAGGTAATACACCTGGCCGCCACGCAGCAGTTCGCGGAGCAGGGCCTCTTTGACCGTGCTCTTGTTCTGCTCCATGACGAAGGTACGCACCGACAGACGTCGCGCGGGCGGTGTGGCAATGATCGACAGGTCACGCATGCCCGACACCGCCATGTTCAGCGTGCGCGGAATCGGCGTGGCCGTCAGGGTCAGAATGTCGACTTCGCTGCGCAGGGCCTTGAGCTGTTCTTTCTGGCGCACACCGAAACGGTGCTCTTCGTCGATGATCACCAGCCCGAGATTCTTGATCTTCACGTCGTCGGACAGCAGCTTGTGCGTGCCGATGACGATGTCGATCTTGCCTTCGGCCAGATCGGCAATCGCCGCATTCACTTCCTTGGCGGATTTGAAGCGGCTCATCACTTCCACGCTCACCGGCCAGTCGGCGAAGCGGTCGCGGAAACTGTTGTAGTGCTGCTGGGCGAGCAAAGTGGTTGGCACCAGAATTGCCACCTGGCGGCCGCCGTGCACCGCGATGAACGCCGCGCGCATGGCCACTTCGGTCTTGCCGAAACCAACGTCGCCGCAGACCAGACGATCCATCGGTTTCGGCGCGAGCATGTCGGCGCGCACCGCTTCGATGGTGGTTTGCTGATCGGGCGTTTCTTCGAACGGGAAACCGGCGCTGAACGTCGCGTAATCGGCTTTCGGATCGGCGAACGCATAACCTTCGCGAGCGGCGCGACGGGCATAGATGTCGAGCAATTCAGCGGCAACGTCGCGCACCTGTTCGGCCGCTTTGCGTTTGGCTTTCTGCCAGGTCTCGGAGCCGAGACGGTGCAACGGGGCCAGCGCATCGTCGCTACCGGTATAGCGGGCGATCAAATGCAGGTTGGCCACCGGCACGTAGAGCTTGGCGTTCTCGGCGTACTCGAGGGTAAGGAATTCGGCAGCCTGATCGTCGATTTCCAGAATGGTCAGGCCCAGATAACGGCCGACACCGTGGTCGATGTGCACCACAGGCGCGCCTTCGCGCAGCTCGGTGAGGTTCTTGATCACCGCATCGTGGTTGCCGTCGGCGCGCTTCTCGCGACGACGCCGCTGCATGACTCGCTGACCGAACAATGGGCTTTCCGCGACCAATGCCAGCGCCGGGTCGTCGAGCATCAGGCCTTCGTCGAGCGGTGCAATGGTGATCGCCAGGCGATCCTTGCTCGCGACGAAATCCGGCCAACTGTCGACGGTTTTCGGGCGCAGCTTCAGGCGTTCGAGCAACTCCAGCAGCACTTCGCGACGGCCCGCCGATTCGGCCGTGAACAGCACGCGTCCCGGGAATTCATCAAGGAAACCTGCCAACGCTGCCAGCGGTTGTGTCGCCTTGGCTTCGATCGCCAGATTCGGCAGCGCTTGTGCCGGAAAGCGCTCGCGACCGGCGCCGGCTTCCACGTCCTGCTGGCTAGCAACCACGCGTGGCCAACTCTTCAGGCGGGCAAAGCAGTCTTCCACCGGCAGGAACAATTCCGCCGGTGGCAATAAAGGACGAGCAGGATCGACGCGGCGCTCTTCATAACGATTGCGTACGTCATTCCAGAAGTTTTCCGCTGCTTGCTCGATGCCCGGCAGCGAGAACACTTGCGTGTCCTGGGGCAGGTAATCGAACAGGGTCGAGGTTTCGTCGAAGAACAGCGGCAAGTAGTACTCGATACCGGCCGGTGTGATGCCGCTGCTCAAATCCTGAAAGATCGGGCAGCGCCGGAAATCAACATCAAAGCGTTCGCGGAACCGCGCCTTGAAGCGCGTGACCGCGTCTTTTTGCAGCGGGAACTCGCGGGCCGGCAGCAGCTTGACCGAATCGACCTTGTCGATGGAGCGCTGGTTTTCCGGGTCGAAGGTGCGCAGGGTTTCGATTTCGTCGTCGAACAGGTCGATGCGATAGGGCAGTTTGCTGCCCATCGGGAACAGGTCGATCAACGCGCCACGCACGGTGAATTCGCCGTGCTCGTAGACAGTGTCTACATAGCGATAGCCGCTGGCTTCAAGTCGCGAGCGCATTTGCTCGACGTCGAGCTTCTGGCCGACATCCAGCACCAGGCTGCTGCCGAGCAGGAACTTGGTCGGCGCCAGACGATGCAGAGCCGTGGTGATCGGCACCACCAGCACGCCATGCGCCAGCTCCGGCAACCTATATAGGGCGGCAATGCGCTGGGAAATGATGTCCTGATGCGGCGAGAACAGATCGTAGGGCAGAGTTTCCCAGTCGGGGAAATGCAGAACGGGCAAATCCGGGGCGAAGAAACTCAGCTCCTGTTCCAGCCGTTCGGCACTTTGGCTGTCGGCGGTCAGTAGCAGGGTGAAGCGCTTGGCAGCGCTGGCAGCCTCGGCAATCGCCAGGCTGAGGGCGGCACCGGGCAAATTGCCCCAATGCTGTTTACCTGCTTCGGCAGGGAGTTGCGGTAGACGCAGAACAGGCACGGAAGGTTGAGCTCCAGGCGTTGCGACAAAGTCGGTAATTGTAGCGGCGTCCGATGCTGCCTGTCAGTTGCAGACTGTGTCTATCTTCGATGTTTGGGTGAAATGTAGTGGTAACCATAAAAAGCAGCACTTTTTTAGCGGTTATGTAGTGCCGAAAGCGGGTGGTGTTTCGGAGGGTTACGGACATCGTCTAACAGTCGTCGAAAAATTGACTCTGCTGGAGGCCGCGTATTTACTGGGCTGGCGAGGGGCGTAATTTTTTTGAACGAAATTTTGTTACTGATTGCGCGACAAGCGCGCATTGCTACGAGAGGTTCTGGGCGGCATAATGTAGCCCCTTTTTTCTGCCCCTACATGTGGAAGGTTACCGTGACTCAGAAGCCCGACCAGTGTCTTGGTGAATGGATCGACCGTGAAGCACTCGCAGAAGCGATGATCCCGCTTATCGGTCTTATCTAAAGGAATTAGTAAGTGGTTAGTTTTTTGTATGTGTGTTTTTTTTTGTTTATTTCTGTGTTGTCGATTTTTAATT
>NZ_JBIWAL010000068.1:20664-21509 GCF_044760045.1 Pseudomonas sp. NPDC098747
AAATAAACCAAAAACAACATGCTGAAAACTATCTATGGAAGAAGCCTGATCAACCAGTCTGTCATCGCGATTCTCAAAGCTCACCGCTTTGCGCGCCACCGTTCTTCCGACGACAGCGAACTCTCCGTCCACGAAACATTCCCCCTGCTCAAAGCCATGAGCGAGCTCAAGCTCGGCGCGGCTTCGGTAGACCTGGGCAAGTTGGCGTTCAAATTCCGCAACGAAGGCAATGGCCGTAGCGCCGAGCAGTTCGTTCGTGAAGAAATGGCTGACGTGGTTGGTCAGCAAAACGCCTCGGCCCGCAAAGGCACTGACGTTGTGTTGTACGGCTTCGGTCGTATCGGCCGTCTGCTGGCGCGCATCCTCATCGAAAAAACCGGTGGTGGCGACGGTCTGCGTCTGCGTGCCATTGTCGTGCGTAAAGGCGCCGACAACGACCTGACCAAACGCGCCAGCCTGCTGCGTCGCGATTCGGTACATGGTTCGTTCAACGGCACCATCACCATCGACGAAGAAAACAACACCATCACCGCCAACGGTAACCTGATCCAGGTGATCTACGCGAAGAACCCGACTGAAGTGGATTACACCCAGTACGGCATCAAAGACGCGCTGCTGGTGGACAACACCGGTGTATGGCGTGACGCTGAAGGCCTGGGTCAACACTTGACCTGCCCGGGTATCGACCGCGTTGTTCTGACCGCACCGGGTAAAGGCAAGCTGAAGAACATCGTTCACGGCATCAACCACGGTGAAATCACCGCTGACGACAAGATCGTGTCCGCCGCTTCCTGCACCACCAACGCCATCGTGCCGGTGCTCAAAGCTGTGAATGACAAGTTCGG
>NZ_JBIWAL010000069.1:0-10997 GCF_044760045.1 Pseudomonas sp. NPDC098747
ATCGATATTAAAGACGGTGCCTCCGGACGACTGCGCCAGGGCCGCATGGAAGATTCCACAGTGTTCTCCGATGATCCGGTAAGCATGGCTGCCAAGTGGGTGGAGGGCGGCTGCCGTCGTCTGCATCTGGTCGACCTGAACGGCGCTTTCGAAGGTCAGCCGGTCAACGGCGAAGTGGTCACCGCCATCGCCAAGCGCTATCCGAACCTGCCGATCCAGATCGGCGGCGGCATCCGTTCGCTGGAAACCATCGAGCACTACGTCAAGGCTGGCGTGAGCTACGTGATCATCGGCACCAAAGCCGTGAAAGATCCGGCCTTCGTCGCTGAAGCGTGCCGCGCATTCCCGGGCAAAATCATCGTTGGCCTGGATGCCAAAGACGGTTTTGTCGCCACCGATGGCTGGGCTGAAATCAGCACCGTGCAGGTCATCGATCTGGCCAAGCAGTTTGAAGCCGACGGCGTGTCTTCGATCGTTTATACCGACATCGCCAAAGACGGCATGATGCAGGGTTGCAACGTACCGTTCACCGCTGCTTTGGCCGCTGCCACCAAGATCCCGGTGATTGCTTCCGGCGGTATCCACAATCTCGGTGACATCAAGTCGCTGCTCGACGCCAAGGCGCCGGGCATCATCGGTGCAATCACTGGCCGGGCGATCTACGAAGGCACCCTCGACGTCGCTGAAGCGCAAGCTTTCTGCGATTCGTACAAAGGCTGAGGACTGACCATGGCGCTGGCCAAACGCATCATCCCTTGCCTGGACGTGGACAACGGCCGGGTCGTCAAAGGTGTGAAGTTCGAGAACATCCGCGATGCCGGTGACCCGGTGGAAATCGCCCGTCGTTATGACGAGCAGGGTGCCGACGAGATTACTTTTCTCGACATCACTGCCAGCGTCGATGGTCGCGATACCACGTTGCATACCGTAGAGCGCATGGCCAGCCAGGTGTTCATCCCGCTGACCGTCGGCGGTGGCGTACGCACTGTGCAAGACATTCGCAATCTGCTCAATGCCGGCGCGGACAAGGTGTCGATCAACACCGCAGCCGTGTTCAACCCGGAATTCGTGGGCGAAGCTGCGCAGCATTTCGGCTCGCAGTGCATCGTTGTCGCCATTGACGCGAAAAAGGTTTCGGGACCGGGCGAAACCCCGCGCTGGGAAATTTTCACCCATGGCGGACGCAAGCCGACCGGTCTCGACGCGGTCGAGTGGGCGAAGAAAATGGAAGCCCTCGGTGCCGGTGAGATCCTGCTGACCAGCATGGATCAGGACGGCATGAAAAACGGATTCGATCTCGGCGTAACCCGCGCCATTAGCGATGCGCTGGGCATTCCAGTCATCGCTTCCGGCGGTGTCGGCAACTTGCAGCACCTGGCCGACGGCATCCTCGAAGGCCACGCCAGCGCGGTGTTGGCGGCGAGTATTTTCCACTTCGGCGAATACACCGTGCAGGAAGCCAAGGCCTATATGGCCCATCGCGGGATTGTGATGCGCTAAGCGCCTCAGAAGGGGCGGCGCCGCTTGGCGGTTTAGATCAACCTTCAAGCGGCGAGGTCATCAATCTGTGCCAGAGCTTTGCAGCAGATCTGTACGGACCTCTGAAGTGCTTAGATTCCGATCCATGGTGTAACTGCACAGCGTCAATGGCAGGGCGTCGAGCGGTACCAGAAAGCTGTCGCCTATCTTGCTGTAGGGCATGGAATCGATGGCAGCGCAGTCTGTAGTTCCCACGGGGCCGCCGTATATCTGAGTCCAGATATTGCGATCATCGGTTTCACGATATTTGATTAAAAGATAATCAGCGCCAGGCGTGAATTCAGGTGTCGGTTCGGGCAACCTGCGTTCAACGGCGTCGACGAGACGTGCGGCCAGGACCTGTATGTTTTCAAGTGAGCCGACGGTGAGTTGTTGCTCCACTGAGTCGGTTCCCACAACACACAGATAATATAAGCCAGCCTCGCGGCCAATCGGTGTGTCTATCATTCCGCCAAGTGTACTTATGGCGCCGTTGTAATGTTCTGGTGAATAACAGCTACGTGCATCGCGTACAGTTTTTGATCGATAGAAGTTTGTATTCATAGAGTATTTTATGTCCCAGTTCGGCGTTTTAATATCGCTGTCAGCGGGTGTTTTATGAAGGGCAATATCTGTATGGGTTCTAGACCTGAAGTCGAAGTTGGGTTTTAACCTGCACGCCGATGCATCAATATTGAAGCTGCCATCAGTGAAGCAGGACATGAGATAATCAACTGCGAAACTTTGACTGGCCTGATCGGGCAAGATGGATCGGCTATCATGATTGCCGCAGAGCCCATGCCAAAAGCACAAGTCATCCGCCGGGATGCCGTAGGTCGTCCCGGACATGACTCCGGTAACTTCGCCTGTCGTCGCATCCAACACAGCAGAGCCAGATGAGCCCGGTTCAATGCCTTTACAGTTCTGTTTCTGATAGCGGGTATGAACGGTCGAGAATTTAATCAGCGTGGTATTCGCCTGTTCCTGCGTGCAGGCAGAAAGTCGCAGTCCGGGGGCACTGGCTGGTGCACCGACGACCTGCACCTGAGTTGGATTGTCTGGTGTGGTGGATGCGGTTTTGAGCGGGTTGATGCCGTCGTCGAGCAGCGTTTCAAGTGAGCTTTCAAGCTGCATGATTGCGACATCGGTACCGGCCAGACTTGCCCACTTGACCTTTTGAATGTCGTAGCGCTTTGCGCCTTCCAGGGTGTCTTGGAAGTAGTTGAACTGCACCTGGCCCTGATAAGAAGTATCGACTGCTGTTCCCATGCGGATTGAAGCGCAGTGTGCGCTGGTCAATGCATAGGCCGGGCCTTTCGCATTGCTATCGCCATCGCGAGTATCGAGCAGGAAGGCTGTGCAATATCTTCTGTCTCCTCTGAGGATTTGTCCAATGCCATTCAAGTGATTGTTTTCACCCTTGGCATTACTCAATAGCAGGGGTTCTGATGCTTCGGGTACAGGCTGTGCGCAAGATGTCTGGGTAAGACAAAGCAACAGTAGTGAGAAAATGGATAGTATTTTACTTTTATATTTCATGACCGATCCTTGGCCTGTGTTTGAAACTGAGAGTTAGAGGAACTGTTGTAGTTGGAAGAGTTTAAGTTAAGTGACTTGAAATGCGTTGTTGGTCATGTGCCCAATTGTAAGTGCGCTCTTTCTGTCGGATATTTTTTACTTGATTTTTCATACGCTGCAAGATGAAAGAGGTCCAAATTAAATCAGCCCGATGTGAATATCGCGAGATCCGGATGCGCTAAAACCGTACAGTCCAGTGGACAGCATGGCGTGCCCAAGGCACTCTTGGGCACGCCATGGATTCCGGTAGCCCGACATGATCAAACGCCTGCTTCTTGTTCTCGCCAGTGCCTCTTTGTTGCTCATCAACAGTGTCAGGGCCGAAAACAGTCCCGACACCGATCTGGTGCTCCTCACCGAAAACTTCCCGCCATACAACATGGCGAAGAACGGCAAGAACTTCGCCCAGGGCGAGAACATCAACGGCATCGCAACCGACATCGTGCGTGAGATGTTCCAGCGTGCCGGTATCACTTATAGCCTTACCCTGCGCTTCCCCTGGGAGCGGGTGTACAAACAGGCGCTGGAAAATCCCGGTTACGGTGCCTTCGTGATGGCGCGTCTGCCGGATCGCGAAAAACTCTTCAAATGGGTCGGCCCGATCGGCCCCGACGACTGGATTCTGTTGGCCAAGGCTGACAGCAAGATCACCCTCGAAACCCTCAATGACGCGCGCAAGTACAAGATCGGCGCCTATAAAGGCGACGCGATTGCCGAGACTCTGACCAAGCAAGGCTTGAAGCCAGTGGTCGTTCTGCGCGATCAGGACAACGCCAGGAAGTTGGTTAACGGACAGATCGATTTGTGGGCGACGGGAGATCCTGCCGGGCGTTATCTGGCACGGCAGGAGGGTGTGACGGGTCTGAAAACTGTGCTGCGCTTCAATAGCGCCGAGTTGTACCTGGCGCTGAACAAGGACGTCTCCGATGACGTCGTCGCCAAGCTCCAGGCCGCTCTGGATCAGTTGCGCAAAGAAGGTGTGGTTGACGACATCATGGCGCGGTATCTGTAGCACTGGAAACGTTTACTTCCGGTGCGTCGGCGTTCTCGTTATTCACTGCCGGGATTTCCACCACCGCTGCCTCTTCCGGTTCCGCTGCTTGAGCGACAATGGCTGCCGGCGCAACAGGGGCATATTGGCTGATGTGCAAGCTGCGACCATCGGTGAAATGCGTGTATACCACGCTTGTACCGTCTGAGCGCACCAGCCTGTAGTCGCTCTGGATCAGATAAACCGCCACTGCCTTGTTGCTTTCCACAACCGCGACAACGTCAATGGGTGAGGTGTCGAGCCATTCGCTAGCAGGTATTTCGCATTGGGCCAGTTCAGGGCTCAGCCGCGCCGAAAACATAATCGGAGCGGTCTGTTGGCTGTTCCATTGGACACCGAAGTCGACTGAGGTGAGTTTGGAAAATGCCCATTGGCCTCTTGTTCCTTGCGCGCGTTGGGCTGACCACCTGAATGTCGTGCTTTCTTGTCCGGTGTTGTGACCATGGCCGATGAGGATGTAATAATCCGTGCGTTCCAGTTGGTAGAAGGATGAGTGGTTTCGCTGCTCAAGCGGCGTGAACAGCGGGTCTTTAACTGCAAACCAGGGAAGTCTGGCAATGTAAGTCGGCTGATCAGGCTCATTCAAAGGTGTCGGCGTTTCCCCGAGAAGTACTGGCGCTGGCGGCTTTGGATTGATTTGAAGCGGGAAGTCCATGCGTAACGAGTACACAGGAAAATCCGCGGGTAACGAGTGGCCGCCGAACCCGATAAACGTGCCCGGAGCCATATGTATCTCACCCGCTGCGGCGGTGGGTGGAACGGCACTCCAGGTGCTGACACTCTGCTTTGCACCGCTGCCCTTGTCGTTCCATATCAGATCGCACTCGGCTGACACTCTGACAAGATCAGCTCGCACGCAACGTACGGCGTTGCGCGAGGGTTTCTCGTAATTACTGGAACACACCGATCCTAGGGCCACGTAACCTTCCGGGGGGATGGGGCGCCAGATCGACCCGCTCTTGGTCGCTCCCGAGCCCAAGTCGTTCCAGATCAGCTCGTAGTCGACAGGCGCGGCGAGTGCCTTGCCTTTGCCGGGATCGGCACTACGTGTGGTCGCCTCGCACACCACGGCCACGACTTTTTTGTCGTCGATGCTTTTAAGGCCAAGAACGGCAACGTCGCCCAGTGGAAAATAGCCGGGCAACACATCGGGAGCTGGGGTGGGGCGCCAGAAGGAGGCCTGTACCGAGTTCGAGCCGTAGGTATCCCAGATACTCCGGTACTCGGTCGTGAACTCTATCAGCAGGTTGTCGACCCTGATGGGCTCTCTTTGCCGATCGCTTGGCGCAGTGTTGTCTTGGGTTGTCATGGTTAATCCTGATAGTTAAAAAAGCGACTCAAGGGAGTCGCGACCTGTTGGAGGTCTCACTATCGGGATTCGGGTAATGCTGCTGGTGGTATCTATATATCGTATGAAATTATCGATAGATCCCGTCTTTGCCATGACCGGCCATGGCACGATTGCTGCGCACGCTGATCATTTGCCTGATGTCGATCCACTCGATGCCCTGAGTTTTTAGTTTGGGCAACTCGCGCTCCAGCACTGCCAGCGTTTGTGGATAAGGATGGCCGATCATGACGGCTGAGCCTTGTTTGCGCGCCAGGCTGATCGCGGTCTGCAACTGGTTGAAGATCGCCGCCTCGGTGCGCTCGTCATCGAGGAATACATCGCGCGAAACACTCGCCAGATCAATCTTCTGCGCTTGCTGCGCGGCCACGGTTTGCGCACTGGTACGGCTGTCGACGAAGAACTTGTGGCGGCGCTGCAATTCGCCCATCAACCAGGCCATCGCCACGGGTTGCGCGGTCATGCGGCTGCCCATGTGGTTATTGATGCCAGCGGTATACGGGACCCTTTTGAACGCGGCGTTCAGGCGTTTTTCAAGTTCTTCGATGGGCAGTTCGGGGTGCCAGGCGAACGGGCCGGTCGCCGGATCCATGGGCATGTGCAAGATGACGATCTTGCCGGCGCGATGGGCTTCACGGGCGAATTCGGTGGCGTGGGGCGTGTCGGGCATGATCGCTGCGGTCACCGGGCCGGGCAGGGCCAGCACGCGACGATCCCGGGGCAGGCTTTGCCCCAGGTCGTCGATGATCAGCGTCAGGTAGGCTTTGTGAGGCGTTGGGCTGGCGGGTTGTGCGTGAGCAGCACCCGCCAGGCAGCACAGCAGAACGAAGACGAAACGCAAAGACATCCTCAACGGCCGGACGTAATGCTCAGGCCTTTGAGCAGGCTCAGGGCCTGGGCCAGTTGGTAATCGTCATCCTGCGGCATGGCCTTGGCCTTACCGGCGGAGCCGCTTGGTTTGTCGGCGCCGCCGTTGCCATTGCCCAGGTGGCCTTGCAGATCAGCTTCCTTGAAGTATTCGCCGTCCGCCTCGCTGGTGATCTTGGCCTTGCGCACTTCGATGTCCGGGACGATGCCCTGGGCCTGGATCGAGCGGCCATTCGGCGTGAAGTACAGCGCGGTGGTGATCTTCAGTGCGCGGTCGTTGTTCAGCGGCAGTACGGTTTGTACCGAACCTTTACCGAAACTGGTGGTGCCCATGACCACGGCGCGTTTCTGATCCTGCAAGGCACCGGCGACGATTTCCGAGGCCGAAGCGCTGCCACCGTTGATCAGCACGACCATCGGCACCGCTTCGCTTTCGTCTTTGCCGGTAGCAGAGAAGCGCAACTCGGAGTTGGCGATCCGGCCTTTGGTGTAGACGATCAGGCCTTTGGTGATGAAGTGGTCGACCACTTCCACCGCGGCCTGCAACACGCCACCCGGGTTGTTGCGCAGGTCGAGAACGATGCCGTTAAGCTTCTTGCCGTTGTCCTTGCGCATCTTCGCCAAGGCCTTGGAGACTTCATCGCCGGTCTTGACCTGGAACTGAGTGATGCGGATGTAGCCGTAGCCCGACTCCAGCAGCTGCGCCTTGACGCTCTTCACCTGAATCACGGCGCGAGCCAGGGTAACGTCGAATGGCGTGCCACCGTCGCGCACCAGGGTCAGGGTGATTTTCTGGCCGATCTTGCCGCGCATCTTGTCCACGGCTTCGGTCATGGTCTGGCCGCGAGTCGGCTGACCGTTGATCTTGACGATGAAGTCGCCAGCCTGAATGCCGGCCTTCGACGCTGGCGTGTCATCGATTGGCGAGACGACTTTGATGAAACCGTCTTCGGCGCCAACTTCAATGCCCAGGCCACCAAACTCACCGCTGGTGCTTTCCTGCAACTCGGTGAAATCTTCAGGGCCAAGGTAGGCGGAGTGCGGATCAAGGTTGCTGAGCATGCCCTTGATCGCGTTTTCCAGCAGGGTCTTGTCGTCCACCGGTTCGACGTACGCGGCTTTGATCCGGTCCATGACCTCGGCAAAGGTGCGCAGTTCTTCCAGCGGCAGCGGGGCCTTGGAGGTCGCAGCTGTGCCTGCTGGAGCGACGGCCGGAGCCGGTTGCGCGGCGAACGCCAGAGGCGCGCCGATCACCAGGGCGATCGTCAGGGCCAGCGAGGTAAGGCGGGACAAATGCAGCATGTCGAACGAACTCCTAATGTTGGTGACTCAACGCCTATCCTTGCGCGCGGCACCATTGCGCCGGATCACTCGGGTGACCCTGCTGACGAATTGCGAAATACAGCGCTGATGTGTCCTGGCCGCCACTGTTACCGACAGTGGAGATGGATTCACCGGCTTTTACCACGTCGCCGGCCGATTTGAGCAGCGTCTGGTTGTGACCGTAAAGACTCAGAAAACCATTGCCGTGATCGAGGATCACCAGCAACCCGGCGCCCCGCAGCCAGTCGGCAAACACCACGCGCCCACCGTGTACGGCATGCACCTGGCTGCCGGCGGAGGCGCTGATCATCACGCCATCCCACTTGGTGCGGGCGTCGTCGCCACGGCTTTCACCGAAGCGTGCCAGTAGTCGACCATCAACCGGCCATGGAAGTTTTCCCCGGGTTGCCGCAAAAGCCCCACCGAAGGTCTCGCCACTGCTGGAAACCAGCGCGCCGGGGGACGATTTGACGGGTTTTCGTGGGGCGTCGCTGGTGTCCGATTCTGCATCCGCGTGGGCTTGCGCCTCACGCAAACGCTTTTTTTCCGCTTCCTGCTGGGCGATCAGCGCTTTCTGGCGCGCTTCTTCTGCCTCTCGGGCCTGACGGGCCAGGGTTTCTTCAATGGTTTTGAGGACTTTAGACAGGTCTGCCTGATCCTGCTCGCGCGCGGCCAGTTTCTGGTCGCGGGCCTTGACGTCGGCACTGAGCTTGGCCAGTACTTGCTGGCGCTCCTTGCGAACCTTGTCGAGTTCGTCGCGTTGGGTGTCAAGGTCGCTTTTCTGGACCAGCAATTGCGCCTGCTGCAAGCCGATGTCTTTTTCGACATTGGCCAGTTGGCGCAGGGTTTCGTTAAAGTTTTTCAGCTGCTCCAGGCGGGCCTGGCTCAGGTAATCGTAATAGGTGAGGGTGCGGGCGAACTTCTCGGGATTCTGCTGGTTGAGCAGCAGTTTGAGGTACTCCTGACGGCCGTTCTGATACGCCGCACGGGCCTGAATGGCGATCAGTCGTTGTTGTTCAGTGCGCGCGCTCTGGAGTTTTTTTTTCTCTGCATCGAGTCGCTGCAGCTCGGATTCGCTTTTCTGCAGTTCTTTCTGCAGCGCATCGACCTGCTTTTGCAACTTGCCCAACTCGGTTTCAGTGCCCTTGAGCTCTTTCTGCACGCCGGACTTTTCTTCCTGAACCTTGCCCAGCAGCTTTTTCAGCTCGGCAATGTCCTGACGCGTGGCGTCCAACTGCTGTTGGGTTTGCGCGCGCTCGTCAGCGAAGGCCGGTTGGAGCAGGCAGGTCAGAGCGAGGGCAATCAGGACGCGAAGCATAGGGGCGGGCGGCACCAGGGTAATGGACGGCCTAGTATGCCCGCCCGAGGCTGCAAAAAAAACGCCCAATTGGGGCTGTGTGATAACTGGAGCGCCAGACAGGCTTAATTCCATTTCGAAAACCCCATAAACCACTGTGGGAGCTGCGGTGCGACGATTCGACTTGCCAGCGATGGCGTCTGAACATTCAACAGAGTTGTTGGCTGTCAGATTGCTATCGCTGGCAAGCCAGCTCCCACAGGGTTGAGCGGTGTTTTGAGACCACGGATTACACCAGAATCGAAGTCCCGGTCATTTCCGCCGGCTTTTCCAGACCCAGCAACTTGAGCATGGTCGGTGCCACATCTGCCAGCACGCCGCCTTCACGGACCTTGAGATCGCGCTTGCCGACATAAATGAACGGCACCGGCTCGGTGGTGTGTGCGGTGTGCGCCTGGTGGGTTTCTTCGTCGGCCATTTTTTCGACGTTGCCGTGGTCGGCGGTGATCAGCGCTTCGCCGCCGACCTTTTCCAGTGCCTCGACGATGCGGCCAACGCATTTATCCAGGCACTCAACGGCTTTGACGGCGGCATCGAACACGCCGCTGTGGCCGACCATGTCGCCGTTGGCGTAGTTGACCACGATCACGTCGTAACGCTGGTTTTCAATGGCGTCGACGATGCGGTCGGTCACTTCCGGCGCGCTCATTTCCGGCTGCAAGTCGTAGGTGGCGACTTTCGGCGACGGGATCAGAATGCGCTCTTCGCCCGGGAACGGTTCTTCACGACCGCCGGAGAAGAAGAAGGTCACGTGGGCGTATTTCTCGGTTTCAGCGATGCGCAGCTGGGTTTTACCGTTTTTTGCCAGATAATCGCCCAGCACGTTTTCCAGGCTGCCCGCAGCGAATGCCGACGGCGCAGGAATGCTGGCGGCGTACTGGGTCAGCATGACGAAACCGGCCAGATTTGGCTGGCGCGCGCGCTCGAAATCCTTGAAATCGTCTTCGACGAACACGCGAGTCAGCTCACGGGCACGGTCGGCGCGGAAGTTCATGAACACCACGGCGTCCCCGTCTTCTACTTTGACCGGCTCACCGATGGTGGTGGCTTTGACGAATTCGTCGCTCTCGCCACGGGCGTAAGCCGCTTCCAGGCCTTCTTGGGCAGTGGCGGCGTTGAATTCGCCGTTGCCGTCGACGATCAGGTTGTACGCCTGGGCCACGCGATCCCAGCGGTTGTCACGGTCCATGGCGAAGTAGCGGCCGACGATGCTGGCGATGCGGCCCTTGCCGAGTGCCTGGAACGTCGCGTCGAGCAGTTCGATCGACGAAGCAGCGCTTTTTGGCGGCGTGTCGCGGCCGTCGAGGAAAGCGTGCAGGTAGATTTTTTCGGCGCCGCGCTTGAAGGCCAGTTCGGCCATGGCGATCAGGTGATCCTGATGGCTGTGCACGCCGCCATCCGACAGCAGGCCCATGAAGTGCACGGCTTTGCCGGCAGCCACGGCTTTATCCACAGCGGCGCAGATGGTCGGATTCTCGAAGAACTCGCCGTCGCGGATCGATTTGGTCACGCGGGTGAAGTCCTGATACACCACACGACCGGCGCCGAGGTTCATGTGGCCGACTTCGGAGTTGCCCATCTGGCCGTCCGGCAGACCGACGTCCATGCCGCTGCCCGAGATCAAGCCGTTCGGCTGGTTGGCCGTCAGGCGATCCAGCACAGGCTTCTTCGCCGCAAAAACGGCATTGGATTCGGGGCTGTCGCTGTGACCGAAGCCGTCGAGAATGATCAGGACCAAAGGTTTAGGCGTGGTAGTCATGGAATCCACTCGTGGCTAATAAAGAAGAGGGCGATGGAAAAGGGAGTTGGAGTTTAAAGCGAAGTTCCGACCGCGTCACCGCCGGACGGGGTTTGGCCCACCATAGTGGCTGTGTATACTTGATTAATTTTTTAGGAGCTTGTTGTTGGTTATTTGTTTGATTAAGTGTTTTTATTTGGGTGTTAGCAGTATATTT
>NZ_JBIWAL010000069.1:11007-15327 GCF_044760045.1 Pseudomonas sp. NPDC098747
TGGTTGCTCACCTGATTGAATTTGCCACTAACCACTACATTCTTGTCGGTATCTTCGTCGTACTGCTGGCTCTGCTGCTGGCGCACACGATGCAGGGCGGCGGTAAAAGCCTGAGCACCGGTGAGCTGACCGCGCTGGTCAACAAAGATGCGGGCGTGGTGGTAGACATTCGTACAGCCAAGGATTTCGCCGCCGGCCACATCGTTGGCGCGGTGAACATTCCCCAGGACAAACTGGCCGCACGCGTCGCCGAGCTGGAAAAACACAAGGCCAAGACCATCATTCTGGTCGACGCCCTGGGCCAGACCGCCGGCACCCACGCCCGCGAACTAATGAAATCCGGCTTCACCGCCGCCAAGCTGTCCGGCGGGATCTCCAGCTGGAAAGGCGACAACCTGCCGCTGGTGAAGTGATATGAGCGAAGTCATCGTCTACTCCAGCGATTACTGCCCTTACTGCTCGCGAGCCAAGTACCTGCTCGAGAACAAAGGCGTGGCCTTCAAAGAGATCAAGGTCGATGGCAAGCCGCAGGTGCGCGCCGAAATGGCCCAGAAAGCCGGACGCACGTCCGTGCCGCAGATCTGGATCGGCAGCAAGCACATCGGTGGTTGTGACGATTTGTATGCCCTGGAGCGCGCCGGCAAGCTCGACGCGCTGCTCAAGGCCTGAACGGCTGCACCCACGTACAGCAATCCCTAAAAGACCCAAGATCAGAAAGGATCTGAGATGACTGACCAACAGAACACTGCAGCCAGCGAAGAAGAAACCGCACCGCAATTCTCCTTGCAGCGCATCTACGTACGCGACTTGTCCTTCGAAGCCCCGAAAAGCCCGGCGATCTTTCGCCAGCAGTGGGACCCGGCTGTCGGCCTGGATCTGAACACCCGTCAGAAAGAACTGGAAGGCGATTTCTTCGAAGTCGTGCTGACCCTGTCCGTGACCGTGAAAAACGGTGACGAAGTGGCGTTCATCGCTGAAGTGCAACAGGCCGGTATCTTCCTGATCAAGAACCTGGACGCGGCTTCGATGAGCCACACCCTGGGTGCGTTCTGCCCGAACATCCTGTTCCCGTATGCTCGCGAAACCCTGGACAGCCTGGTGACCCGCGGTTCGTTCCCGGCGCTGATGCTGGCTCCGGTGAACTTCGACGCCTTGTACGCGCAAGAGCTGCAGCGCATGCAGGAAAGCGGCGACGCGCCAACCGTTCAATAAACGGTTTAGCTACACCCCTGTGGGAGCGAGCTTGCTCGCGAAAGCGGAGTATCAGGCGACATTGATGTCCTCTGATACGACGCCTTCGCGAGCAAGCTCGCTCCCACATTTGTTATGTGCGGTTATTTGAAGTCGTTCTGGCGCCACGCTTCGTACACGGCCACCGCCACGGTGTTGGACAGATTCAGGCTGCGGCAGCCTTCACGCATCGGCAGACGCAGGCGCTGTTCGGCCGGCAGGGCGTCGAGCACTTCCGGTGGCAGGCCTCGGCTTTCCGGGCCGAAGATGAACGCATCGCCCGGGACGAACGCGGCATCATGAAACGGCCGCGAACCCTTGGTGGTGAAGGCAAACAACCGTGGGTTGCCCAGACTCTCCAGGCAACTGGCGAGGTCGGCGTGGCGTTGCAGTGTGGCGTATTCGTGGTAATCGAGACCGGCCCGGCGCAAGCGCTTGTCGTCCATCTCGAAGCCCAGCGGTTCAATCAAATGCAGGTGGCAGCCGCTGTTGGCGCACAGCCTGATAACGTTGCCGGTATTCGGCGGAATTTCTGGTTGAAAAAGGATGACGTGAAACATGCACGGCTCCGAAGGTAAAGATGACGCGCATTCTACGCCGCAAGCGGACTCGCGTTCGAAACTATTCCCGCGGGTGATCGGTTCGCTGGCGATTGTCGGTTTGATGATCGGTTTGATGATCGGCCGCCTGACGACCCCTGACCCGAGCGTTCTGCAGCAGGTCGAGGTGATCGATGGTGGGCTGGTGGTGTGGTTCAACAACGAGCCCAAGCTGCATGGCGAGATCATCGACGGCACGGTGGCGTTGTTATTTCAGGCTGACGGGCGGGCGCAGAAGGGCCAGCTCAAGCTCAATGGCAAGGATGTGAATTGGCGTACGCGAATGAGTGACGGCGGATTGTTGCTGACGGTTCTGGCGGCGCGGCCGCTGCAGGGTGACTGGGCCGGCAGTGAGGTCGATGACCGCTGGCGGCTGGAGATCCATCTCCGTGAGTAATAAAAGCGGGAATCCCTGACCTGCCTGTATCAGGGTTCCCAAAAAGCTGGACTTCGCTCAAAGCGTCGGTCCGGTGTAAAGAGGGAACCCCCGGCCTGCCTGTACCAAGGATCCCAAAAGGGTGGGCTCGTCGCGATGCGGTGTGAGCCCGGTGTAAAGAGGGGAATCCCCGGCCTGCCTGTACCAAGGTCCCCGAAACGGGTGGTGAAACGAATCACCTGTAAGAGGTATTGCAGGGGGCGTGCCAGGTTTTAATTTTTTGAAACAAAACAGCTGTCGGAAACACGAAAGCCCCGGAGTACGGGGCTTTCGTGGTTTTGGAGTTAAAGCTTTTCAGTGGTTTCGATTTGGAAATTCAACCGCCGGGTATGCTCGATTGCGGGTCAAAGTGCATTACGGTGGTGCACGAAGTGAAAACCCTCACCCTAACCCTCTCCCGGAGGGAGAGGGGACTGACCGAGTTGTTCAACCGTGATACATCGCCCTGAAATTACGAGTCGGACTCAGGTCTTGAACAACATGAAGATCGGCTCCCTTCACCTCGCCCCCTTGGGGGAGAGGGCTGGGGTGAGGGGGAAGAGATCTTGAGTACACAGACGGGCTCAAGTGAACGAAGTGTTAACCCTCATCCCCTTCATCATCATCCCCTCCATCGACCTTCATCCCCAATTCCTTGATCTTGCGCGTCAGGGTATTACGCCCCCAGCCCAGCAGCACCGCTGCATCACGACGACGCCCGGCGGTATGTTTCAACGCCGTCTCGATCATGATTCGCTCAAACGCCGGCACAGCACTGTCGAGCAGGCTCGACTGGCCACGCGCCAATGCCTGATCGGCCCACTGACGTAGCGCTTGCTCCCAGTTGGTCACTGGCGCCGAATCCTGCGGCAGGTTGAGCAACTCTGGCGGCAAGTCGCTGATGTGCACTTCGCGCCCGGACGCCATGACCGTGATCCAGCGGCAGGTGTTTTCCAACTGACGCACGTTGCCGCCCCACGGCAGGTTTTTCAGGTATTCCTCGGTCTCGCTCTTCAACAGCTTCGGCTCGACCGCCAGCTCTTGCGCGGCGCGGCTGAGGAAGTGCCGGGCGAGGGTCGGGATGTCTTCGCGACGATCCGACAGACGCGGAATGTGGATGCGGATCACGTTGAGGCGGTGGAACAAGTCCTCACGGAATTTCCCGGCGTGCACCAGGGTTTCCAGATTCTGGTGAGTCGCGGCGATGATCCGCACGTCAACCTTGACCGGCACATGGCCGCCAACGCGATAGAACTCGCCATCGGCCAGCACCCGCAGCAAGCGAGTCTGGGTGTCTGCTGGCATGTCACCGATTTCATCGAGGAACAGCGTGCCGCCATCGGCCTGTTCGAATCGACCGCGACGCAGGTTGGCCGCGCCTGTGAACGCGCCTTTCTCATGGCCGAACAGCTCGGATTCCATCAGGTCCTTGGGAATCGCCGCCATGTTCAGCGCAATGAACGGCGAGGCTGCACGCGGGCTGTGACGGTGCAGGGCGTGGGCCACCAGTTCTTTGCCGGTACCGGATTCGCCGTTGATCAGCACGGTGATGTTGGAGTGACTCAAGCGGCCGATGGCGCGAAACACTTCCTGCATCGCCGGCGCTTCACCGATGATTTCCGGGGTGCGGGTCAGTGCTGGCACGACCTGCAAGCCTTGCTGTTCTTGCGCATGCTGATTGGCGCGCTTGACCAGCGAGACCGCCTCATCAACGTCGAATGGCTTCGGCAGGTACTCGAACGCACCGCCCTGATAGGAGGCGACAGCGCTGTCCAGATCGGAGTGAGCGGTCATGATGATGACCGGCAGCCGTGGGTGCTGCTCGCGAATCCGCGCCAACAGGTCCAGACCGCTGGCGCCCGGCATGCGGATGTCGGAGATGATCACGTCCGGCTGTTGACGGGCCAGGCGACTCATCACGCCATCGGCGCTGTCGAAGCTCTGGGTGGTCATGCCTTCCTGTTGCAAGGCTTTTTCCAGAACCCAACGGATAGAACGGTAGTGATAGATGTTAATCTCGTTTTGTATTGTTATATTGTGTTTGTGGGTGTTTTTTTCTGTGGTAGAATTATCTTT
>NZ_JBIWAL010000069.1:15337-18292 GCF_044760045.1 Pseudomonas sp. NPDC098747
AAACATAATCCAAACACAGAAATATACACAAAGAATAAAACACTTTAACTAAAACACAATCTAACAATCACTGGTTCTGGCTGATGATGTTCTGGGTAATGGCCAGGCCCAGCCCGGTACCGTCCGGGCGGCCGCTGACCATGGGAAAGAAAATGGTTTCCTGGAGTTCTGCCGGAATACCCGGGCCGTTGTCGATGATCTCGATCTTGGTCACCAGACGATGGCGGACGTGGCCGATGGTGAACTGACGCATGGTGCGAGTACGCAGACTGATGCGGCCCAGACGCAGCTCGTTCTGGCTGCTGATCGCCTGCATCGCGTTGCGCACGATGTTCAAGACGGCCTGGATCATTTGCTCGCGGTCGATCAACACGTCGGGAATGCTCGGGTCGTAATCGCGCACCAAGGTGATGCAGCCCTGGCTCTCCGCTTCGACCAGATGGCATACGCGCTCGAGTACTTCGTGGACGTTGCACATGGCCAGCGACGGCAGCTTGTTCGAGCCGAGCATGCGGTCGACCAGATTGCGCAGGCGGTCGGCCTCTTCAATGATCACATTGGTGTAATCGCGCAGGCTTTCTTCCGGCAGCTCGCGGGCCAGCAATTGCGCGGCGCCACGGATGCCACCGAGGGGGTTCTTGATCTCGTGAGCGAGGCCGCGCACCAGCATCTTGCTGGTTTCCTGCTTCGACAGCTGCGCCTCTTCCTTGGTGATCCGTAGCAAGCGGTCACGCGGGTGGACTTCCAACAGGAGTAGGGTCGCGCCGTTGCTGAGGATCGGCGTCACCGCGTAATCCACCGTCAGGGTCTGGCCGGTGAGGGCGGTGAGCATGGCTTCGCGCTTGGTGAATGGGTGCGCTTGCTCCACGGCCTGACGCAATGAATTGAGCGCCTCGGTGGACTCGGTGAACAGCTCACTGATGAACTGCCCATGGCTGCGCTGACCGCTGATGGCCAGCAGCATCTCGGCCGCTGGGTTCATGTACTCAAGGCGCAATTCGGCGTTGAGCAGAATGGTAGCGGTGGTCAGGTTGTCGAGCAGCAAACGTGGGATTGCGTCGCTAATAGTCATCGAGGCCTCTTTTGGGGGCGGAGCGTGCGCAAGAAACAAGCGTGTGCAGGTGGAAAATGCAAAAACCAAACCAAGGCTCCGAAAAGAAGCGTTCAACCCCTGAAACGGGCTTTTGACGCTCGTTTGCGTGGCAGCCAGCCAGCGCCTACGTGTAGTTTCGAACCAAAATGGGATGGAATCTGAGTACGGTGCAGCCTATTGCACCAATATAGTGCGCAACGCTGAGTGGCGTTAGAAGAAACGCAGGAAAGGGTTTTTCGGCTCTTCGGGTTTGTCTTTCAGCGGACACTCCGGACGCACGCCGTAGTCGTCGGCAACGCAGGGTTTGACCTGGCGTTTCTGCGCGAGCGAGATGCGCAGCATGTGGAAGGGTTGGTTGGCGGTGCGTTCGACAGTACGACCCTGCGTATCAAGGATTTCAACCGAGAGGCTATGGCTGCCACGGTCGATATTACTCAGCGGAAAAACCGGACTGACGCCGGGCTCGCCCGTGGCCTTGCCATCCAGCAGCAAGCGATACAAATGGCCCTTTTGCAGGCGAGGTTCGCTGGTGATGCTGACGATCAGCTCACCGGCACTGCTGCGAATGGTCGCGTCGGGCTCGGGCACCAGAACGCGCAGCATGTCGTAGTGGAACGGTGGTTGTTCCGGCGATTTTTTCGCGGTGGTGATCGGTGCGGCAGCGGTGGGGTTTGCCGGCATGCGATTGCTGGTCTCCAGCGGCACACGTTTGGCGTTGCCGCGTGGCTGATCGGTGTAGACACGATTGCCCTGCGCATCGATGTAAGTGAACACTTCGGCCGAGGCTTGCAGCGTCGTCAGGGCCAGCACGGTTATCAGCCATGCGCGGATCATGGCTTGTGTACCCGTTGCACGGTGAAAATCACTGGCGGGCTCTGCTGGATGATCGTCTCGCCGTCGATCACCTGCACGGCCAGACGATGTTCGCCGCGATCGATGCTCACCAGTTGCAGGATCGGCACATTGCTCGGCTGCCCGTAGGGCTCGTCGTCCAATACCAGTCTTAGCTGATGCGGCGGTTGTAGGCGCGGCTTGATCAGCACATTGACGGTGAAGGTGCCGTTGTTGGCGCGCAGGGCTTCTTCGGTGGGCAGGCCGGCCAGTTCCAGCACTTCATAAGCATTGCGCTCAGGCTGGCGATTGTCCGTATCGACGGCTGGCGGCGTGCTCGGCGCTTGCGGTTCGACACGATTGAGCGGCGGCAACTCCACCGGCTGCGCCTTTACGCCGTCCGGCGAATGATCGCTGTACACCGTGTGGCCGTTGGCATCGGTGTACTTGTAGATCTGCGCGACGGCGGGCAGAGCGATGACCAGCAGCAGGAATAGAAAACCACGACCCATGGAATCGACCGGATTAGAAAACGTTGGAGTGCAGCATAGGACAGTCGCGGCGGTTGGCCCAACTTGGTACACATTTCGCCAAGCATTACCCATATCTGCCGAGCGCTAGAGCACCTGTGGGAGCGAGCTTGCTCGCGAAGGCGTCATGTCATCCAACATTGCTTGCAATGACCCACCGCATTCGTGAGCAAGCTCGCTCCCACAGGTATCTACTTCGGCACAAAATCTGCGCAAATAAAAAAGGCCTCCCGAAGGAGGCCTCTTTTTGTCACGCCGCGTAGTGCGGCGCTACCGGATCAGCAGCTGTAGTACAGCTCATATTCCAGTGGGTGTACGAAGGTGCGGACCTTGATTTCTTCTTCGGATTTCAGCGCGATGTAAGCGTCGATGAAGTCGTCGGAGAACACGCCGCCCTTGGTCAGGAACGCACGGCCCTTGTCCAGATCTTCAATTGGTTATTTCTTGGTGTAGGTAAATTGTGTGATTTATTTGGTATATTTAGGTGGTAGGTGTTTCATT
>NZ_JBIWAL010000069.1:18302-19506 GCF_044760045.1 Pseudomonas sp. NPDC098747
AGGGCTTCTTTCAGGCTGCCGCAAACTTGTGGGATCTCTTTCGCCTCTTCAGGCGGCAGGTCGTACAGGTTTTTGTCGGCAGCATCGCCTGGGTGGATCTTGTTCTGGATACCGTCCAGGCCGGCCATCAGCAGTGCTGCGAAAGCCAGGTAAGGGTTGGCAGCCGGGTCCGGGAAACGTGCTTCGATACGACGGCCTTTAGGGCTGTTGACGTAAGGAATACGGATCGAGGCGGAACGGTTGCGAGCCGAGTAGGCCAGCATTACCGGCGCTTCGAAGCCTGGCACCAGACGCTTGTAGGAGTTGGTGGCCGGGTTGGTGAAGCCGTTCAGTGCTTTACCGTGCTTGATGATGCCGCCGATGAAGTACAGAGCGGTTTCCGACAGGCCGGCATAGCCTTCGCCAGCGAAGGTGTTCTTGCCATCTTTGGAGATGGACATGTGCACGTGCATACCCGAACCGTTGTCGCCATAAAGCGGCTTCGGCATGAAGGTAGCGGTGCGACCGTAAGCGTCGGCAACGTTGTGTACAACGTATTTCAGAGTCTGAACTTCGTCAGCTTTCTTCACCAGGGTGTTGAACTTGACGCCGATTTCGTTCTGACCGGCAGTCGCCACTTCGTGGTGGTGAACTTCAACGATCTGGCCCATTTCTTCCAGTGCGTTGCACATGGCAGTACGGATTTCGTGGTCGTGATCGAACGGCGGAACCGGGAAGTAGCCGCCTTTGACGCCTGGACGGTGACCCTTGTTGCCGCCTTCGATGTCCTGGTCGGACATCCACGAACCTTGTTCGGAGTAGATCTTGAACATCGAGCCGGAGATGTCCGACTTGAATTTCACTTCGTCGAAGATGAAGAATTCTGGCTCTGGGCCGGCGAAGACGGTGTCACCGATACCGGTGGTCTTCAGGTATTCCTCGGCGCGGTGAGCGATAGCGCGCGGGTCACGGTCGTAACCTTGCATGGTCGACGGTTCGATGATGTCGCACACCAGGATCAGGGTGGCGTCTTCGGTGAACGGGTCGAGAACGGCAGTTTCGTCGTCCGGCAGCAGGATCATGTCGGAGGCTTCGATGCCTTTCCAGCCAGCGATGGAGGAACCGTCGAACATCTTGCCGACTTCGAAGAAGTCGTCTTACATAGCTTGGAGTGCCTGCTTGGTGAAGTGGTGCTTAGTGTCTTTTTTTTGTTTGAAGTTTATTT
>NZ_JBIWAL010000069.1:19516-21248 GCF_044760045.1 Pseudomonas sp. NPDC098747
CCTCCGGGTGAATTAGTGAGGGTAGTGGATGCCCTTAATAGTGGTGATGCCGGCGCGAATACTCTGCCAAGGCAACCTGCCTCACAAGGGAGCAAATTGCATGCCAGTGCCCCAGCATGGGTTTTTTGCCCCAAATTCACGCTTATAAAGGTGCAAAGCGACTTAATGCAGAAATTATCGCCCTCTAATGTAGCGCCTTAATCTGAAAATGACCTGTTTTGGTGCGCGCAAAACCTTCTGCACATTAACTGGTTAAACCTTGAGCAATTTCCGCTATAATCCGCGCCCCCCTTTTTCGGCTGGCCCTGCGCGCGCTGTTTTCATGAAACTAATCGTAAAAGTCTTCCCCGAGATCACCATCAAGAGTCGACCTGTCCGGACGAAATTTATCCGCCAGTTGGCCAAAAACATCCGCGCCGTGCTCCGCGATCTGGACCCGGCTGTGGTGGTGAACGGTGTGTGGGACAACCTCGAGCTGGAAACCCGTGTCACCGACGCCAAAGCCTTGAAAGAGATGGGCGAGCGCCTGACTTGTATGCCTGGCATCGCGCACTTTTTGCAGATCGACGAGTACCCGCTGGGCGACTTCGACGACATCACTGAAAAGTGCAAAGAACACTACGGCGCGGCCCTGGCCGGGAAGATTTTCTCGGTGCGTTGCAAGCGTGCGGGCAAGCACGCGTTCACCTCGATGGACGTTGAGAAATACGTCGGCAGCAAGCTGCGTCGTGAGTGCGGCGCTGCCGGAATCGACCTGAAAAAGCCAGAAATCGAAGTCCGCATTGAAGTTCGCGACAAACGGTTGTTTGTCATCCACAGCCAGCACAACGGCATCGGCGGTTACCCGCTCGGCGCGTTGGAGCAGACGCTGGTATTGATGTCCGGCGGCTTTGACTCGACCGTTGCGGCCTACCAGATCATGCGCCGCGGCCTGATGGCGCACTTTTGCTTCTTCAATCTGGGCGGTCGTGCCCACGAATTGGGCGTGATGGAAGTCGCGCACTTCATCTGGAAGAAGTACGGCAGCTCGCAACGCGTGCTATTTGTCAGTGTGCCGTTCGAAGAAGTGTTGGGCGAAATTCTCGGCAAAGTCGATAACAGTCATATGGGCGTCGTATTGAAGCGTATGATGTTGCGCGCGTCCTCCGTCATCGCCGACCGCCTGGGCATCGATGCGCTGGTTACCGGCGAAGCGATCTCCCAGGTGTCGAGCCAGACGCTGCCGAACCTGTCGGTGATCGACTGCGTGACCGACAAGCTGGTCTTGCGACCGCTGATCGTTGCGCACAAACAGGACATCATCGACACGGCCAACGAAATCGGCACCGCCGATTTTGCCCGGCACATGCCGGAGTACTGCGGGGTCATCTCGGTCAATCCGAAGACCGCCGCCAAGCGTGGCCGCGTTGAACATGAAGAGAAAGAATTCGACATGGCGGTGCTCGAGCGTGCGCTCGCCAACGCCAAACTGGTCGCCATTGATCGAGTGATCGATGAGTTGGGCCAGGATTTGCAAATTGAAGAAGTCGGCGAAGCACTGGCCGGTCAGATCGTCATCGACATCCGTCACCCGGATGCCGCTGAAGACGAACCGCTGGAGCTTGCCGGCATAGAGGTACAGACGATGCCGTTCTATGCAGTGAACGCACGTTTCAAGGAACTGGACCCTACTCGCCAGTACCTGCTGTATTGCGACAAAGGCGTGATGAGTCGCCTGCATGCCCACCATTTG
>NZ_JBIWAL010000070.1:0-21236 GCF_044760045.1 Pseudomonas sp. NPDC098747
TTGGAATAGAGATTAGACGGGCTATAATGCGGCGCAACAAATGCACTCGTAGCTCAGCTGGATAGAGTACTCGGCTACGAACCGAGCGGTCACAGGTTCGAATCCTGTCGAGTGCACCATTTAAAGGTCAGTTACAGCAATGTAAGTGACCTGCTTCAACCAGGTGTGATCTGGTCTAACAAACACAATTGCACTCGTAGCTCAGCTGGATAGAGTACTCGGCTACGAACCGAGCGGTCACAGGTTCGAATCCTGTCGAGTGCACCAATTAAGAGTTGGTTACAGCAATGTAAGTAACTCGGCTTCAGCCAGTTGTGGTCTGGTCTAAAAACACAAAATGCACTCGTAGCTCAGCTGGATAGAGTACTCGGCTACGAACCGAGCGGTCACAGGTTCGAATCCTGTCGAGTGCACCATATACCGAAAAGCCCGCGTTTAACGCGGGCTTTTTGCTGTCCGGGATTTGGCTTTCGCCTTCACGCATCCTCTCTCATCAAAATCGACTTGAGCACTTCGGCCTCGTTTGAGGTCGTATCGATAACTCGTCGTCGATGTCCGAATATTCACCTTGTCCGGTTTGCCGAGCGCGCTTTCCACATCTTGCTGACTCATGCCGGCAATCACGCGGCGATTGATGATTGCTTCACGGCGCTGCCTGGCGTCGATCAGGTTTCCGCATTTGTCTTCTTTGCGGCCAACAATGTTCGGTTCGCGGCCAGTGGTTTTCATACCGGATATTTCTTCGTGGTTGTGTTCCGGCATGATTGCGACGACCGATCCGGGGGAGTAGGGGTGGACTTCCTGCACTGAAAGTCTTTCATTGTTCGCGCAACTCATCGACGTGAATGTGATGCTCCCGTCAGGGGCCTCGCAACGATGGAGGCTGGTTGCAGCCCCGGCAGGCGGCAGGCAGAGCAGGCTGGTGAGTACAAGGCGGTATGTTTTCGATGGCATTCGGCGTCCTCCATGACGATCTTCGTTCAAGGGTAGTCGCTACAATTTTCCCTGCTGTTGTGTTTTCTTTTCAGGATGAGTCGTCGCATGTGCACGGATCAGGATGGCGCTCAGGTTTATCTCGCAAGCGCTTGTTTCAGCCACGATTTATTAACGTTTTAAACCGTCAGGCGGTGTATCATTGCGCCCGTCAGCCCCGCCGGGGCTTATGGAAAACCTCCATGGACTTACCCAGTAGTTACTCAGTATCCCGTTTTACCAATCATGAATTGACTGATTGATCCTTCCGGCGTGCCCCGCTGCTGGGAGTGGAGTTCGCCTATGTCTGAAATCGAAGTAAAGAAAACACAAGAAAGCCTGCAGGACCGCCTGGCTCAGGTCGTCGAGTTATTGCAGCGCCAACGGGTCGTCGAAGACCTGACTCATCGCCAGGAAGGCGCGCATCAAGACCGGGTGGAAAACCTGGTTCACCGGCAAAATCTGGTCGAGCTGCAACGCAAGCTCGATGATTTGCACTCCGCCGACGTCGCCTACATTCTTGAAGCCTTGCCGCTGGACGATCGTCTGACGCTCTGGCAATTGGTCAAGGCTGATCGCGACGGCGACATTCTTCTCGAAGTATCCGATTCCGTCCGTGAAACGCTGATCGCCGACATGGATGATCACGAGCTCCTGGCTGCCGCCAAGGACATGGACGCCGACGAACTTGCTGACCTGGCTTCAGAGCTACCGCGAGACGTCGTTCATGGGCTGATGGAGAGCCTGGATAACCAGCAGCGCGAGCGTGTGCGTTCGGCCCTGTCCTATGACGAGGAGCAGGTCGGTGCGCTGATGGACTTCGAGATGGTGACCATCCGTGAGGATGTCAGCCTCGAAGTGGTATTGCGTTACCTGCGCCGCCTCAAAGAGCTTCCTGGTCACACCGACAAGCTGTTCGTGGTCGATTACGACGGCGTGCTCAAGGGTGTGCTGCCGATCAAGCGTTTGCTGGTCAATGATCCGGAGAAACAGGTTGCCGACGTGATGGCCAGCGATCCGGTGAGTTTCCACCCGGACGAAGACGCCTACGACGCCGCTCAGGCGTTCGAGCGTTACGACTTGATCTCCGCCCCTGTGGTGGACAAGAACGGCAAGCTGATCGGCCGTTTGACCATCGACGAAATGGTCGACCTGATTCGTGAAGAGAGCGAAAGCGAAGTTCTCAACATGGCCGGTCTGCGTGAAGAGGAAGATATCTTCGCCTCGGTGTGGAAATCACTACGCAACCGTTGGGCGTGGCTGGCGATCAACTTGATCACCGCGTTCATCGCCTCTCGGGTGATTGGCTTGTTCGAAGGCTCGATCGAGAAACTGGTGGCGCTCGCGGCATTGATGCCGATTGTGGCGGGTATCGGCGGCAACTCCGGTAATCAGACGATCACCATGATTGTGCGTGCCATGGCGCTGGATCAGGTCAGCACCGGCAACACTTCACGTTTGATGCGCAAAGAGTTGGCAGTCGGGCTGATCAACGGTCTGGTCTGGGGTGGGGTGATTGGCGTAGTCGCTTACCTGCTCTATGGCAGTTGGTCGCTGGGTGTGGTGATGACGGCGGCGATGACGCTCAATCTGTTGCTCGCTGCACTGATGGGGGTGTTTATCCCCATGACCCTTGCGAAGATGGGTCGCGATCCGGCAATGGGTGCCAGCGTGATGATCACCGCAGTGACGGACAGCGGTGGTTTCTTCATCTTCCTGGGGTTGGCGACAATCTTCCTGCTCTGATCTGCTGCAAACAGACAGCCCGCCAAGTTGGCGGGCTTTTTTACATCTGTTAAAAATTTCTCCAAGCCAAATTCCAGACGAAAAAAAAGCCAGCAATTATGCTGGCTTGAGATGTTCGATATGGACTCAGGACGCGTCTGCGGCCATTTCGGCGTCGTGGGCGATCAAGGACACCAGTGCGTTCTGTTGACGATGAGACAGTTGGCGGAAGCGTTGCAGCAGTTCGCGTTCGTGCAACGACAGCTCAGGGCTGTCCAGGCGCATGCTCAGCTCTTCGCCCAATGCACCTTCCTGAATAAGACTCTGCTCAAGGCGCGCAATGATTTCAGAGTTCATGCTGCGATGATGATTGCGAGCCACCTCGGCAATGCGTTCACGCATTCCGTCTGGCAGACGTACGACAAACTTGTCAGCCGTACGGCTGGAATAAATTGCCTGTTTCAATGGGCGCATATATTTAACCGGTTAGTTCAGGGGAGCGGTTTTCGGGATTGGCCGCAGGATGTGTGGTAGGACACGCTTCTGCGCCAAATGGTTCAACCTGAATTGTTAAGAGGCCCGCATCATGCCTCAAAATTGCCAGATCATTGGCGTCAATTCTGTGACAAATATTGATCCGGATAAAGGCGTAATGCCAGCACCAATCATCAGAAATGCGGACTGGTTTGAAAACTTTGTCCTGACTCGCATCACTGCCCGCTTCCTGATGCACACCAGTTGATGTCCAAAGACGTCAGAACGTGCATGCTATGTGGCTTTCGATCCTTGTTCCTTATGTGTACAGGATAGTGGCATTTTGCCGATTTACTAGCGCAGAAGCATGCCAGAGGGCGTTTTCAAGATGGATGGCAGGCTTATTTATCTGATGGGACCGTCCGGTGCAGGCAAGGACAGCCTGATTGAGGCTGCCCGTGAGCCCTTGCGCGCGCTTGGCTGCGAAGTGATACGCCGAGTGATTACGCGATCGGCCGAATCGGTAGGCGAGGACGCGATCGGCGTGACGCCGCAAGAGTTCGAAAGACGCCAGCGCGCAGGAGATTTTTCCTTGACGTGGCAGGCTAATGGCCTTGCCTATGGGATACCCGTGCAATTGGATCAATGGCTGAAGGATGGGCGGCATGTGCTGGTAAACGGTTCTCGCGCCAACCTGCGGCAAGCCCTCAAGTGCTACCCGATGCTGGTGCCGGTCTTGCTGACAGTCAAGGATGAGGTGTTGCGTGAACGCCTGCTCAGACGTGGTCGTGAGACGTCTGAGCAAATTGAGGAGAGGCTGGCGCGCAATGCCCTGTTCAAGGACAGGAGATCAACTGACGACGTTGTTTACTTGATAGACAACTCGGGGGACCTCGCTGACGCGGTCAGCCATCTGCTGGGCTTGATTCGACTCAGCGCAGAACCGGATCAAATTTGAACTTGCGCCCGGCCACCAGCGCCAGCACGAACAACACCGCAAATACGCCACCGCCAATCAGGGGCAGGCTGATTTCGGTTTCCTCGAACAGCGAAAAATGCAAAACGCCACTGACTAAGGCGAGGATCAGAAAACCTGCGGCTGATCTGGACATGCTGTACTCCTGAAAATATTTCAAAAAACCAGACGTTCGGTAGCCTGAGTTGACAAGGCCTGCTCAGGCTCGCTGCTGACCGCCTGTGGGGCAAAACCGCGCTGATCGCTTGACACCGCCAACTGCGGCGCTCTTTGCACCTGCAAGTAATGCGGCATGCGTTGAACCACCGACTCCGGCGCAGCACGCTCGGGGCTAAAGTGAAAACCCACCAAAACCGCTAATGCAATTGCGTTTGCAAGCAAGAGAGTGCTGTTCATGGGACGGTGCTCCGGTTGTTCTTCTATGGAACAGACAAAGCAGCCGTCGTGCCAACAGTCTAACCGCTGTTAAGTCCTTTAAAAACAAGGATTTGAGAGTGTTTTTCGGATGTTGCAGGTTGCAATCTGCAATGCTGGCTTTTTGCAGCAGTGCAAAATGCACGGTAAAGCTTCCCGCAGCATTGCAAGGCGCTTGCCTACACTTAAAAAGCCCTACGGACGACATGACAAATCAGGGCTCTGCCGTTAACATGCACGCCGTCCGTCGCGCAGCGTCTGCCCGCGACAACTCAGTGTCTCAGTAGCTCAATTGGATAGAGCATCCCCCTCCTAAGGGGAAGGCTGGCAGTTCGAACCTGCCCTGGGACACCATATTATTCTGGCCTTTACTGGCCATTCTTCTGACGGCTGCGTTGCTCTGCGACAACAGCGGCAGCAGAAGGAGTAAATAGAGCCTCTTTCAGAACGATCTGGAAGGGGCTTTTTCATGCGCGCAAGACTAAGTTTAATTCGCCGCTCCACCGTCGGCTTTGCCAATCGAGGTGCTCACTTCGGTGACATGTCGTCGTCCGTTGACTTCGTAACTGCGCCCATCTCCATCAACGTCCGGCTTGCGCAATGCCAGTTGTGCAAACAGACCGTTCTTTTCGTCGTAGCTTCCAAACCAGTCGACCAGTTTTCCGATGTAGCACTCGTTACCGATAATCACCGGTAAGTCGAAAACATCCTCCAACGTGTATTGCACCGGGCCGTAGCTGTAGTAATCGTTCTCGCCTGCGCCTGTGGCGGGAATTGGGCAAATAGGAGTGCGCTGAGAAGCGCCGTTAGAAGGTTGCGTTTCGTTCGCTTTGGTAATGGCCCGTTTGAGCGTGAGGCGCAGATCAGGTTCCAGTTCGTAAGTGCTGGTGCCGCCGTCTTTGTGTTGTGTAGAGGGCACATTCAGGGAGTAGCTATATCGAACCGTGACGGTAGGTACCTCTCGGTTGATCTTCAGCGGATTGAGCAAATAGACGTGATCGACGCCATAGGCACCGTTTCGGTAGGCCACGTAAATATTGCCGCGAGCCTTGATCCAGTGCACGGATTGATTGGCGCCGCGATCATTGGTGTAAAACAGCGAGCTTTCGGGCTCAGTGGACCTTTTGATAAAACGGTCGCCGTCTCTACGCCAGGTTTCCACATAGGTGAACATACCGGTGCCGCCAGCATAGGTCTGGACGATAAGGTCTCGTTGCCCGTCGCCATCCAGATCCACCAGCGAATAAGAGGTTTGACCTGTTTCGTCCTGACCTTCGATGGCTGAGGCGGTCAACGCTTTCCATTCGTCCGGAGTGACGTCCTTGGGGATGGTTTTGGGAAAGTGCGTTTGCTCGCTTGGGTTGTCTTTGTCCAAATCGCCTGGAAAAGAGGTTTCTTCAAAATCGGTTTGCAGTGATGCAAGCACTCGTTCCACCGCGACTTCTCGATTGGCGCCTTTGCTTGCCCCCAGAAAACTTCGCTGAAGATCTTCCATAACTTGTTTATCGATCCCCGTCGGGTTGTGGGCGACAGCATCCATCTGCTGGGTCTGCAGCAATTTCAGGCGATCACGATAACTATGTTCCAGACACGTAACATCTTCAGCGCAATCGTTGCGCGCTTTCAACCAAAGCCGCTGAGTACGTTTGAGCTCGGGTTGTGCCTCGACAGATGCCTTCATCAAACCCCGATAAACCGTGCCCATCTGCGCATCCAGTTCATACAAACCTTTATTCGCGCAGATAGTGTTTTCAACGGCATTCGCCGCTTTGCTGCATTCCATTGCGCCCGCCGTTGCCTGCTGGAGAAACAGCAGCGCACAGGCGGACACGATGTAGCGTCCTTTGATGTACACGAAGTAAGCCTTGTAGTGAGAGTTGTGCCGGCGCGCAGAGTAATCGCAGTGCGAGGAATCTTGAAGCGCCAGCTTCAGGGAACGCGACTTCTGGCCGATAACCCAAACGGTGACTTCAAAGTCGCGTGAAATCGCTTGATAGCATTTTGCCGCCAGCTATCATCTGCGCGCCCGAAATTGCCCTCACTTCAATTGCCTGGAAATCCTCGATGCTGTCGTATCACCAAAAGCGTTTTCTGATCGTCGATGATTTCTCGGATTTCCGCAGTTCCGTGCGCTCGATGTTGCGTGAGCTGGGCGTCAAGGACGTGGATACCGCCGACACTGGCGAGCAGGCGCTGAAGATGTGTGCGCAGAAGTCCTACGACTTCATCCTGCAGGATTTCCATCTTGGCGACGGCAAGAAGAACGGCCAGCAAGTCCTCGAAGACCTGATGGTGGAAAAGCTCATCAGCCATGAAGCGGTGTTCGTCATGGTCACCGCCGAGACCAGTCAGGCGATGGTGCTCAGTGCCCTGGAGCATGAGCCGGATGCCTACCTGACCAAACCGTTCAACCGCTCGGGCCTGGCTCAGCGCCTTGAGCGTCTGGAGCAGCGCAAGACGTTGCTCAAACCGATTCTGCAAGCCCTTGACCGTGGCAAACCGGTCGAGGTGCTCAATGCCTGCATCGCCCTGTGCAAGCAGGACATTCGTTATTCGCCGCTGTGCCTGCGTTATCGCGCCGATGCGCTGCGCGACCTGAATCAGAACGAAGCGCTGGAGCGTTTGTACGACAGCATCATTGCTGATCGGCCGTTGCCTTGGGCATTCGCCGGGTTGGGCAAGCTGTTGTTCAAGCGCGGCCAGGTTGCACAAGCCAAAGGCGTGTACGAGAAAGCCCTGAAAGTGTTCCCGATGATGCCGTCGCTGTATGACGGCATGGCCGATGTGCTGGTTGCCGAGGGCGATACCAAAGGCGCGCAGCGGGTGCTGGAAGAAGCGATCCGGTTGTCGCCGCTGGCGGTGCGTCGACAGGCGTTGCTGGGCAAACTGGCGATGGCCAACGAAGATTTCGACACCGCCTCGCGGGCTTATCGTCAGGCCGTGGCGCAGGGCGCGCAGTCGCGATTCAAGGATGCGGAAAGCAACCTCGGCCTGGCCCACGCGTTGATCAGCAAAGGCAGCGAGCGCGGTCTCGACACCCGCACACGGCTTGAGATCAACACCACGCTCAGCGCCGTGGCCAAAGAGAACCCGAGCGATCCGGGCCTGCAGATTCGTGCGCGTTTGATGAAGGCCACCAGCCTGCTGCTCAACGATGCCGAAACCGCTGACAAGCTTACCGAGCAAGCGATGATGCGCCTCGATGGCATGGAGCAGTTCATGAGTCCCGAGGCGGCGTTGCTGGTCGCCAAGCAGTTGCAGATGCTCGGTCAGGCCGAGGCGGGTAACTCGATGCTCAAGAGCTGTGCGGAAATCTACGGCGACGATCCGGCGGTGATGAAAGACATCGCCAAGCTCACCGATGACCCGACTATCCTCAGTTCCAGCAACGCCGCCGCCGACCTCAACCGTCAGGGTGTGCGCGTGTACAAGACCGGCAATCTGGTGGAGGCCCGCGAGGTGTTCCGCAAGGCGCTGAAGATGCAACCGAAGAACATCAGTATTGCGCTGAACATGGCCCAGTCGTTGCTGCACGGCACCGACACCAGTGTGCCGTCGGCGGAGCTGGAAGAATGTCGAGCCTGCCTGAAAATGGTCGGCCTGATGCCCGACACCGACGCGCGTCATGCGCGTTATCAGAAGCTGAAAAGCAAGGCGTTTGGCGAATGAACCAAGACGAGCAGGCTCTGGATTTTTCCACGGTGATTGCCTCCACCGTCCACGACATGAAGAACTCGCTGGCCATGCTCATGCAGGCCCACAGCCAATGGCTGGCGCGTTTGCCGCAGGCACAGCGCGAAGGCACGGAGCAGGGCGTGATCGACTTCGAGTTCGCCCACCTCAACGGCATGCTGGTGCAACTGCTCGGGCTGTATAAGCTCGGCGTCAACCAGATGCCGTTGCAGCCGGCGTATCACGAACTTGATGATTTCATCGAGGCGCAACTGGCGGCGCATCAAGAGGTGTTCGCCAGTCGCGGGATCATCGCGACTTATGAAGTTGATCCGCTGAGCCCGCTGGGTTTCTTCGACCGTGAATTGGTCGCTTCGGTGTTGGGCAACTGCATCAATAACGCCATCCGTTACGCCCGCGAGTCGTTGCTGATCACCGTCAGCGACGAGGCCGGGCAATTGGTGATAAGCATCAACGATGACGGCGACGGGTATCCTGCCGCGATGCTCGAGCGTCAGGCCGACTATGTGCAGGGCATCAATCACAGCAGCGGCAGCACCGGGCTAGGCCTGTATTTCGCCAATCGAATTGCGGCGCTGCATCAGCGTAATGGTGTCGAAGGGCGCACTGAAATCCGCAATGGCGGACCGCTGGGCGGCGGAGTGTTCAGTCTCTATCTACCGTGACGCGGGATTTTGTTTGACGCTGCTTGATATTGCGAACAGCCGAAGCCTATTTTGTACGGGTCGCCGTTCGCGGCTCGCACAACAACAAGGATTGCGTCATGACAACCGATGGCCAGCGTTCACTCGCACAGCGACTGACGGGCATTGATGAGATTGAATGTGTCACGCCGGATTTGAACGGCGTGCCACGGGGCAAGGTGATGACCGCCGAGGGTTTCCTCGAAGGGCGGCGTTTGCAGTTGGCGCGGGGTGTGCTGCTGCAATGCATCATGGGCGGTTATCCGCCGGCGCGGTTTTACGGCAGCGATGACGGCGACCTGGCGCTGATTGCCGAGCCAAGCCAGATACACCGTTTGCCGTGGAGCGATGAACCGCGTGCCTTGGCGATTTGCGATGCCGATGAGCTGACCGGCGAAAGCTCCAATCTGTCGACCCGTGGCCAACTCAAGGCCGTCATCGCGCGTTACGCGGCGCGCGGCTTGGCACCGGTGGTGGCGACCGAACTGGAGTTCTTCGTTTTCGCGCCGAACACCGATCCGACCCAACCGTTTCGCCCGCCAGTCGGCCTCGATGGTCGACGCGAGGATGGTTTGTCGGCGTTCAGCGTCAGCTCCAATAATGGTCTGCGGCCGTTCTTCAGCGAAGTGTATAAATGCATGGCGGCCCTCGGCTTGCCGCGCGACACCTTCATGCATGAAATGGGCGTCAGCCAGTTCGAGATCAACCTGCTGCATGGCGATCCGCTGTTGCTGGCCGACCAGACATTCCTGTTCAAGCATCTGCTTAAAGAAGTCGCGCTCAAGCACGGCTTGACCGTGGTGTGCATGGCCAAACCGCTGGCGCACACGCCGGGCAGTTCGATGCACATTCATCAGAGCATCGTCGACATCGCCACGGGCAAAAACGTCTTCAGCGACGAGCACGGTGAGCCGAGCGCGATGTTCCGTCACTTCATCGGCGGGCAACAGGCGGGCATGGCCGATTTCACTGCACTGTTTGCACCGAATGTGAACTCGTACCAGCGCCTGTGCCATCCGTACGCGTCGCCGAACAATGCTTGCTGGTCACACGATAACCGTGCGGCCGGGTTGCGGATTCCGGCCAGTGCGCCGGTCGCTCGTCGGGTGGAAAATCGTTTGCCAGGCGCCGACGCCAACCCCTATCTGGCGATCGCCGCCAGTCTGGCCGCCGGTTTGCATGGCATCGATCATGAGCTTGAACCGAGCGAAGCGATCCAAGGCGAGTTCGCGGTGCCGGACAATCTTTCGCTGCCATGTACCTTGCATGCCGCGCTCGAGCGTCTGAAGCGTAGTCACTTGGCGAGGGAACTGTTTGGACAGGAGTTCATCGAAGGCTACATCGCTTCGAAGACCATGGAATTGACCAGCTTCTTTGATGAAATAACTCCCTGGGAACGGCGTGTTCTAGCAGCCCAGGCCTGACGTACCGTCGTCACCGGGCTATCGTTCTGGTAGCCCGATCTTTACTGCAAGGAGCCGCTCGGAACGCCGATGCGCCAAATCTGGAAATCCTTTCGAGCGCTGTATTTTGCCTCGCTGATGATGTTGATCGGCTCGGGCCTTTTGTCTACTTATCTGGCATTGCGCCTGGCCGCCGAGAATGTCGATGGACTGTGGGTTGGTGCGCTGATGGCGGCCAACTATTTCGGCCTGGTGCTGGGCGGCAAGATCGGCCACCGGTTGATCGCCCGGGTCGGCCATATCCGTGCGTATTCAGCGTGTGCCGGGATCGTCGGTGCCGCGGTGCTTGGCCACGGCATGGTCGATTGGTTGCCAGCGTGGCTGGTGCTGCGGACCATCGTCGGTCTGGGCATGATGTGCCAATACATGGTGATCGAGAGCTGGCTCAACGAGCAGGCTGATGCCAATCAACGTGGGTTGGTGTTCAGCGGCTACATGATTGCTTCGTACCTGGGGCTGGTGCTCGGTCAGCTGATTCTGGTCATGCACCCTGGGCTGGGTCTGGAACTGTTGATGCTGGTCGCGCTGTGCTTTGCCCTGTGTCTGGTGCCGGTGACGCTGACCCGACGGATTCACCCGGCGCCACTGCATCCGGCGCCGATGGAACCGCGCTTCTTCATCAAGCGCGTGCCGCAGTCGTTGAGCACGGTACTCGGTGCGGGATTGATCATCGGCGCGTTCTACGGTCTGGCGCCGTTGTATGCGTCGCAGCAGGGGCTGTCGACCGAGCAGGTCGGTCTGTTCATGGGTAGCTGCATCTTTGCCGGACTGCTGGTGCAGTGGCCGTTGGGCTGGCTGTCCGATCGTTATGATCGCGCGTTGCTGATCCGTTGCTTCGCCGGTTTTCTCGCGGTGGCGGCGTTGCCATTGGCGATCTTGCCGAAGGTGCCGCTGGAGGTGCTGTTTGTGGTCGGCTTCTTCTGTTCGCTGGTGCAGTTCTGCCTTTATCCGTTGGCAGTGGCGTTTTCCAACGACCATGTCGAGGGCGATCGGCGCGTGTCGCTGACGGCGATGCTGCTGGTCACTTACGGGGTGGGTGCGAGTATCGGGCCGCTGCTGGCGGGGGTGCTGATGAAATTTCTCGGCAGCCAGAGCCTGTACGCGTTCTTCAGCTTCTTTGCGGTGGTGCTGGTGTGGCGAATCCGCCCGAAAGCGGTGACCAATCTGCATCAGGTCGACGACGCACCGCTGCATCACGTGGCGATGCCGGACAGCATGTCGAGTTCGCCGCTGGTCGCAGCGCTTGATCCGCGAGTTGATGAGCAGGTGGTGCAGGAGCAGATGCAGAATCCGGTCAGCCCGGATCCAGAGCCTGAGCCTGAAACAGAGCCTGAATCTCCATCTGAGCCAGAAGCAAGCCCCGATGACGACGGCGAAAGACCAACACCGGATATCAGCGGTGCCAGGCCTTGAATAAGGCAGAGCAATCAACTGAGGGTTTGGGAGTTGCGGGGGGCTTTTGTGGCGAGGGGATTTATCCCCGATGGGCTGCGCAGCGGCCCTAGTCCGGCTGACCTGATCTCACTGATACACCGCATTGAATGGTTCTGGGGGGGCTTCGCGCCCCATCGGGGATAAATCCCCTCGCCACAGGGATTTCCTACCGCTTCAATCCTTTGGCAGACATAAAAAAGGGCAATCACCGCGAGGTGACTGCCCTTTTTATTTGCGCGTTCGAATCACATATCGTCTTTATCGAAACGTCGTGCTTCACGCTGCAACTGATAGACAAAACGCTCGACGTTGCGCGCGGCCGGGCCGCTTATGTTGTGGAAGCGCAGACCGGCGAAGGTGATGTTGAGTTTTTCTTCGAAGTGCAGATAACGCAGTTCGACGGAGGTCGGCTGATTGCCGAACAGTGGCGGGGCGATCATGCGGTCGTAGACCTGGCCCAGTTGCAGCCGGTCAGTGATGTCGCCTTCAAAACGCAGTTTGCAACCGGTGGCGGAAATATCCAGCAGCTTGCCGTGGATCGGCGCCTTGAGCTTTTCGCCGCCCAGTTCAACGCTGACCAGATCGGTGAGTTTCAGTGCTGCGCGAAACGCGTTGCGGCGCTGGTGGTAGACCACTTCGGTCGGCATCTCGCCGGTGTAAAAACGGTCGCCGTCGGTTTCTTCGATGTTCAGCGTGCCGGTGCATTCCCAGGCAATGCGCACACCGTCATGAAAGCCTTCAACCCTGAACGGTTCACCGGCCAGCAGAAAGCGTTCGCCATCACGCGGGATCATTTCGTCCAGGGCGATCGAGGCGCTGTCGCGGTCGACTTTGATCAGGTAGCTCTGGAAGCGCTGGCTGCGTTCATGGAACGTGATGATCAGCGGGTCGTGACTGTCTTGCAGTTGACGCAGGTTGCTGGAGATTTCCAGTGGCGTGGTGAGCACCTTTGGTGGCTGCGGAGCATCATCCGCGCTTAGGGCGTTTGGCACGTTCTCTCAATCTCCAGGCAAAATTTGACGATGACTTGCCGGCATTTTGCCAGCATGTTTCGCGTGTTGATAGTGCAGGCACATCGAATGGCTCACGCCTGGCTGAAGGTGCGCGGCTTGACGGGTCTGGCGAAAGTGCCGCTGGCGTCATAAAGCGCTGGCGGTTCGCCCCCGGTGAGGATTTTCAGCTGATTGGACGTCGCGGCCTGCTGGATCTGGATCGACTGGCCATTCTTGACGTTGGCTGCCTGGCACTGGCTGATGAGGTCGGTGAGGGCATCGCCCTGCGTCATCAACTGCTCGCCAATGCTCGACTGGCTGGCCAGTTGCTCGAGGCCCGTGCGGTCAGTCGGCAGGTTCAGGCTGGCGAGGATTTCGCTGCGCTTGCGGCCATGCTGTTCAAGCAGAATGATCAATGCCTGTTTGCGCGCCAGAATTTCTTCCAGCAAGGGCATGTCGCGACCATGCAAAGCGAGGGCTTCGGTTTGCAGTAACTCCAGCAATTGTTGAGCTGGAGCAAAGTCGTCGTTGATCAGTTGCAGTAAATTAGTGTCGTGCATGGCTGGCCTTGGGTTTTAAGCGTCCAAAAGCCTGGCGCAGGCGAAGGCCTAGCGCTGGGCTTCGAAGTTGAGCAGTTTGCTGGCTACACGGTTGCTGTCGACTTTATAGCTGCCATCGGCAATCGCGGCTTTCAACTCGGCCACGCGGGCTTTGTCGACAGCAGGCTGATCGCGCAGCTTGTCAGTGACCTTCTGCAACTGTTGAGCCTCATTGCTGAGGTGTACCGACTCCCCGCTTTTTGCGGTACCGGCCGATTCGGCCGGGGTATTCAGCGGCGCGGAGGTGCCGGTTTCGGCGTTTTCCTTGGCGTTGCTGGTACGCGTACTGCCCGTAAGTGACGAGGAGCTGTTCAAACGGCTGAAATCGATGACCATGATAAAAACCTCTGGGAATTTGGACGCTTGCCATGTTTTCGGCTATTCCCTGGAAAACTTTAGACTCATTTATCAATGAGCTTGCGCGCAGTCCTGCTGCGGCACAGTTTAGGGAACAGCTCGGGTCAGCGCCAGTTTTCCATCACCGTTTACATCGCCACTTCCACTTGGCCCGGCGCGGTGACTTGCGCCTTGATGACCCGTTGCGAGTTGAGGTTTTTCACCCGGATCTGTTCTCTCAAGCCGCCATTGGCCAAGGCTTCGCCGGGCATGCGCACGGCCATCGTACCGCTGCGGGCGGTGATGACGACTTGATCGCCTTTGCGCACGACTTCTGCCTGTTCCAGATGCACCAGGGTAATGACCTGATCGGCTACCGTTGGTCGGGTTAATTTCTGTCCGATCGCGTCGTCTACCGACGTCAAAAAACCTTGATTGATTGTGCTGACATCGCGTTCGCGCAAGGTCACGTCCTGAGGCTCGATAATTCCGGCGCGTTTGAGTGGTCGGGTAGTGGTCACAATCTCGCGAAACAGGCGGACTTGAGCGGGTACGAACACGGTCCAGGGGGAGGCGCCCTCACAGCGAAGTTTGACCGTTACCCGGCCCAAAGGACGTGCCGGACTCTCAAGTGATGCTGTCAATTCCTTGTCGCACATAGGCATGCGCATGCGGGGGTCGAGCTGGTTCACTTCGATTTCGTAGCGCCCTTCCGTTTGACTGGTTGCCAGATAGTCTTCTACGGTGAACTCAAGAAAGCCCTGGGTGACGCCGATAAGCATGTCAGGCATGGTAACCGCATCAGCAACGGCAGGGCTGCCAGCGAAACAGCAGCAAATGGCGGACACCGCGCAAAGCCCTCTGCGGAGGGAAGATGTCAGGCGTCGGAAAAATGTCGTTTGAGCGTTCATACGAGTTAAAAAGCAAGCGCCGTGCCGTTTAGCAATGAATGTGCGTCGCAACAACACTTGGCGTTGGTGTAGGAGTCTGGCATGGCTGGTGTAATGGATTCGGTGAACCAGCGCACGCAACTGGTAGGGCAGAATCGCCTGGAGCTGTTGTTGTTCCGTCTTGACGGGCAGCAGCTCTACGGGATCAACGTGTTCAAGGTTCGGGAAGTGCTGCAATGCCCGTCGCTGACGTTGATGCCCAAGTCCAGTCCTGTCGTGTGCGGGGTGGCAAGTATTCGGGGGGCGACCATTCCGATCCTTGATCTGGCAATGGCGACCGGCTCCGGTGCGTTAAAAGACAAGAACAACCCGTTCGTGATTATCACGGAGTACAACACCAAGACCCAGGGTTTCCTGGTCCGCTCGGTGGAGCGCATCGTCAACATGAACTGGGAAGAGATTCATCCGCCTCCCAAGGGCACGGGTCGCGATCATTACCTGACCGCTGTGACTCGGGTGGACAATCAGTTAGTCGAAATCATCGACGTCGAGAAAGTGCTGGCGGAAGTCGCACCGACGCCGGAAGCGATTTCGGTCGGCGTGGTCGATGTCGAGACCCAGGCCAAGGCGTTGTCGCTGCGGGTGCTGACGGTCGATGACTCGTCGGTGGCACGCAAGCAGGTCTCGCGGTGTCTGCAGACGGTCGGCGTTGAAGTCGTGGCGTTGAACGACGGCAAGCAAGCGCTGGATTACCTGCGCAAGCTGGTCGACGAGGGCAAGAAGCCGGAAGAAGAGTTCCTGATGATGATCTCCGACATCGAGATGCCGGAGATGGACGGGTACACCTTGACGGCGGAAATCCGCAACGACCCACGCATGCAAAAGCTTCATATCATCCTGCATACTTCGTTGTCGGGAGTGTTCAATCAGGCGATGGTCAAGAAAGTCGGTGCCGATGACTTTCTGGCCAAATTCCGGCCTGATGACCTGGCATCCCGGGTAGTCGACCGGATCAAAGCAGCAGATATCAGCTAGGAGCCTTTTGCTCCTGGCGGTCAACACGATTTAAGAGGCGGCATCATTGTCTACGGGTAATTTGGATTTCGAACAGTTCCGGGTCTTCCTGGAAAAAGCCTGTGGCATTTTGCTCGGTGAAAACAAGCAGTACCTGGTCTCGAGCCGTCTCAACAAACTGATGGAAGTGCAAGGCATCAAGTCTCTGGGTGAGCTGGTTCAGCGCATCCAGACCCAGCCGCGCAGCGGTTTGCGCGAGCAGGTGGTCGATGCCATGACGACCAACGAAACCCTGTGGTTTCGTGATACCTATCCGTTTGAAGTCTTGAAGAACAAGGTGCTGCCCGAAGCCATCAAGGCTGCTCCCAACCAGCGTCTGCGGATCTGGTCGGCGGCGTGCTCGTCGGGTCAGGAACCGTATTCGCTGTCGATGTCGATCGACGAGTTCGAGCGCAGCAACCTTGGCCAGTTGAAGATGGGCGTGCAAATCGTTGCCACGGATCTGTCCGGTCTCATGCTGAACAACTGCAAGACCGGCGAGTACGACAGCCTGGCAATCGGTCGCGGCTTGTCGCCTGATCGCTTGCAACGTTACTTCGATCCGAAAGGGCCGGGCCGCTGGGCAATCAAGGCGCCGATCAAGAGTCGAGTGGAATTCCGCTCGTTCAACTTGCTCGACAGCTATGCAGCGCTGGGCAAGTTCGACATCGTGTTTTGCCGCAACGTGTTGATCTACTTCTCTGCTGAAGTGAAGAAAGACATCCTGTTGCGCATCCACAGCACGTTGAAGCCGGGCGGTTATCTGTTCCTTGGCGCTTCCGAAGCGCTGAACGGTTTGCCGGATCATTACCAGATGGTTCAGTGCAGCCCGGGGATTATCTACCAGGCGAAGTAACTGACATCGGCGTCACAAAAAACGGGAGTCCTCAGGGGCTCCCGTTTTTTTGTGCCCGATGCATTTCTCCCTACCTACCCATTCCCCTATGGGAGTGAACTCTGTGGCGAGGGGATTTATCCCCGTTGGGCTGCGAAGCGGCCCCGGCATTTCAAAGTTAAGCCGCGCTGACGACTGCTTCGCAGCCGAACGGGGATAAATCCCCTCGCCACAGGGGCAGGTGGTCTTCTCCAGGCTGCGTGAAGCGGCAGAAAAGCGGCATCCAGCGGAAACCGGTTGCCGCTTTTCTGGCATTGCCGCTTTGCCGATAGCCCGCAAAGCCCCGGTTTTCGGGTGTTTCTTGCATTGGCACGCGGCTTGCTAAAGCTCAGTTACGAAAAACCGGTCACCTGAAGGTTCCCGACATGAGCATCAGCTTCGATAAAGCGCTCGGCATTCACGAAAAGGCTCTGGGCTTCCGCGCCCAGCGTGCCGAAGTGCTGGCCAATAACATCACCAACGCCGATACCCCGAACTACAAGGCTCGGGATCTGGACTTCTCCAAAGTGCTGGAAGCACAGACCGAGAAAACCAAGAGCGGCGGCCACTTCGCCCTGAACATGACCAACAGCCGTCACATCGAAGCTGAAGGGTTGGGCAATGGTGACGAATCGCTGCTGTATCGCACGCCGATGCAACCGTCGATCGACCAGAACACGGTTGACGCCCAGATTGAGCAGTCCAACTACGCGGAAAACGCCGTGGGCTTCCAAGCCAGCTTCACCCTGCTCAACAGTAAATTCAAAGGGCTGGTTTCAGCCCTGCGCGGAGAGTAATCCATGTCCCTGTCTAGCGTTTTCAACATTGCCGGCAGCGGCATGAGCGCACAAACCACGCGTCTGAACACCGTGGCATCGAACATCGCTAACGCCGAAACCGTCTCGTCGAGCATCGACCAGACCTATCGCGCCCGTCACCCGGTATTCGCCACCATGTTTCAGGGCGGCCAGAGCGGCGGCAGCAACTCGCTGTTCCAGAACCAGGACGCTGCGGGGCAGGGCGTGCAGGTGCTCGGTGTGGTCGAAGACCAGAGCAATCTCGAAGCGCGCTACGAGCCGAACCATCCGGCTGCCGATGGCAAGGGCTACGTCTACTACCCGAACGTCAACGTGGTGGAAGAAATGGCTGACATGATTTCCGCGAGCCGGTCCTTCCAGACCAACGCCGAAATGATGAACACCGCCAAAACCATGATGCAGAAAGTACTGACCCTCGGTCAGTAATAAGGGGCGACTGCCATGAGCGTTACCGATACCACCAAAAGCCTCAGCATGAACGACATCCTGGCGAATTCCACGAAGAAGACGAGCAGCACAACTTCGGGTGGCATCGCTTCGGCTACCAACAGCGCGACCGGCGGCCAGGCCCTGGGCAAGGATGCGTTCCTGCAATTGCTGGTCACCCAGCTGAAAAACCAGAACCCGCTCGACCCGCAGGACAACAGCGCGTTCGTTGCCCAGTTGGCGCAGTTCAGCAGCCTTGAAGGCATCACCACGCTGAACTCCACCGTGTCCGGTCTTGCCGGCAACTACAACTCTTCGCAAGCGTTGCAGGCGTCGTCTCTTGTGGGTCGCAACGTGATTGTGCAGACCAACACCGCACAGCTCGACGACCCGACCAAAGGCCTGACCGGTTCGGTAACCGTGCCATCGTCCATCGCGGGCGGCACCGTGACGATCACCGACAAGGACGGCAAAACGGTTCGCACCATCGACCTGGGCAGCCGCGCCGCTGGCGCCGCCAGTTTCACGTGGGATGGCAAGGATAGCAGCGGCACCGTGGTGCCCGTCGGTACTTACACCTTCAAGGCCAACGCACCGATCAACGGCACCGCGACGGACCTGGCGACTTACCTGCCAGCCACGGTCAACAGCGTGACGATCAGCCAGACCGGCGGCGAGCTGATGCTCAACCTGGCCGGCAAGGGCAGCGTCGCCCTGTCCAAAGTACAAACCATTGGTATATAGAGCCGACTAACCGGCACAAAGGAGTGGAATATGTCTTTCAATATCGGCCTTAGCGGTCTCTATGCAGCCAATAAACAACTGGACGTGACCGGCAACAACATCGCCAACGTCGCGACTGCCGGTTTCAAATCTTCCCGTGCAGAGTTTGAAGACGTCTATTCGGCGACCAAACTGGGCAGCGGCAGCAAGGTCATCGGTAACGGTGTGCGCCTGGCTAACGTTTCGCAGCAATTCACCCAGGGTGACATCAACAACACCGGCAACGTGTTGGACATGGGCATCAACGGTTCAGGTTTCTTCACAATGAGCAACAACGGTTCGGTGTCCTACACCCGTGCCGGTACGTTCAAGGTCGACAACGCCGGCTACATCACCAACACCGATTACACCTCGCGTCTGCAAGGTTACGGTGTGGATGCCAACGGCAAGATCATCAACGGTGTGTTGACCGACCTGAAAATCGACACCTCGAACCTGGCACCGAAGTCGACTTCGGCGGTGGGGTCGAGCATCAACTTGAACTCTTCGGCCCCCGTGATCGTTGATACTGGCGCCAACGCGGTCAAGTTCGATCCGACCAAGGTCGAGACTTACACCAAGTCGTTCAGCACCCCGATCTATGATACGCAAGGCAACAAGCACGACATGGATCAGTATGTGGTGAAGACGGGCGAAAACACCTGGAAGGTGTACACGTTGGTGGACGGTCGTAACCCGGATGCGGCAGGCAGCGATCCGACCAAGGTTGACCCGGTTGCTTCGACGCTTACGTTCGACTCTTCCGGCAAGTTGCTTCAGGTAAGCACGCCTAGCACCTTGCCGCCTCCTGCGCCGAACCCGCTCATCAGCAGCGACCTGAAGATGACAGGCTGGGTGCCGGGCAATGTGATTGGCGGTAACTTTGTCCCTAACGGCGCTGCTGCCAACCCGGCGGGTGTGACCATTTCCATGGCCAAGACTACCCAATACAACGCTGACAACTCGCGTACGATCCCGACTCAGGATGGTTACGCCACTGGCCAAATCACGAATCTGACCATCGACGGTACCGGTACGCTGTTTGCCAACTTCAGCAACAACCAAAGCAAGGCTATCGGCCAGGTTGCATTGGCCAGTTTCACCAACGAGCAGGGTTTGCAGGCCGTCGGTGGTACTAGCTGGAAAGAAACTTTTGCTTCGGGTATTCCAGGTTATGACGCGCCCGAAACCGGTACTCTGGGTTCGATTGCTTCCAACTCGCTGGAAGAGTCGAACGTTAACTTGACCAATGAGCTGGTTGATTTGATCAAGGGTCAATCGAACTATCAGGCGAACGCCAAGACTATTTCGACGCAGAGCACGATTATGCAGACCATTATTCAGATGGCTTGATTCTGGGCTTTTGGCTGTACAGGGAGCCCCTCCTTTTGAGGGGCTTTTTTGTGGGTGATTTTTGCTGGTTTTTGGGTGTGTATTCGTTGCTGCGGTTATGGCTGCTTAGGGTTCCGCCCTTACGGCGGGTCACTTTTTTCAGACGCCGAAAAAGTAACCCAAAAGGCTTTGCCCTGACGTTCGGCCCGCTCGCTGGGGCTCGGGGTTCCTTCGCTCCGGGATCCATCCGGGGCAGTCGCCTGCGGTTTGCTTCGCTGCACCTCCTCTCGATGTCCTCCCCGGATGAATCCCGGAACGAAGCCTGCCGACGGGCCTTTGCGATCAAGAGCTGCACTCGAGCTAACGCTCATTGTGTTGAGTGGTGAAGAGCGCTGCGGTCGGCTCTAGTTTTGTGTGAGTTTGGCCCTCACCCTAGCCCTCTCCCGAGGGAGAGGGGGCCGATTTGTGGGGTTTTCAGAAGCTGAGTTCGACACGGTTTTTCAGGTCGGCGTATCTCTCCCAAACACCTCGGTCAGTCCCCTCTCCCTCTGGGAGAGGGCTAGGGTGAGGGGCTTTTGATCTGGCTTTTGCTCTGGCTCTGGCTTTTGATCTTTTGCCCCTTCGGCAGGCCGTGCGGCGAAGTCGCATACATCGAGAGGAGGTGCAGCGCAGCCAACCGGAGGCGATGCCCCCGGATGGACACCGTAGCGAGGGAACACTGAGCCTCAGCGAAGTGCCGTACGCCGGGGCAAAGCCTTTTGGGTTACCTTTTCGGCGTTTGAAAAAGGTGACCCGCCGTAAAGGCGGAACCCTAAGCAGCCATCACCGCAGCATCGGATATGCCCTCAACCCCAAAAAAGAAAACCCCCGACAAACCAGAAGTCTGTCGGGGGTTTTCTTTTGCCTGGAAGTATCAGGCGTTTCGCAACGCCTGATCAGCTCAGCTTATTGGCAAGCTTCGCAATCCGGCTCGTCAATCGCGCAAGCCTTCGGCACTGGAGCGGGACCGGCTGGAGCAGCCAGGACCGAATCTTCACCGTGGTTGCCGCCGCTGGAAACAGCGTTCAGCTTGCCGGTGTTGATGGTCGACTTCTCGGTGCTGGTCGCGGCCAGGGCACGGAGGTAGTAAGTGGTTTTCAGACCACGGTACCAAGCCATGCGGTAGGTGACGTCCAGCTTCTTGCCCGATGCGCCGGCGATGTACAGGTTCAGCGATTGGGCCTGGTCGATCCACTTCTGACGACGGCTGGCCGCGTCAACGATCCACTTGGTGTCCACTTCGAACGCGGTCGCGTTGAGCTCTTTGAGTTCTTGCGGGTT
>NZ_JBIWAL010000071.1:0-7202 GCF_044760045.1 Pseudomonas sp. NPDC098747
ATGACTTCGTCAACGTGGTCAACGGCGAAGCCAACCTGCAACAGGCTCTGATCAAAGACAAGCGTCTGGAAAACCTCTACGTACTGGCCGCCAGTCAGACCCGCGACAAAGACGCGCTGACCGTCGAAGGCGTGGAAAAAGTCCTGATGCAACTCAAGGCAGACTTTGACTTCGTGGTGTGCGACTCACCGGCGGGCATCGAAAAAGGTGCACACCTGGCCATGTATTTCGCCGACGAAGCGATCATCGTGACCAACCCGGAAGTGTCCTCGGTACGTGACTCCGACCGCATGCTCGGCCTCCTGGCCAGCAAATCGCGTCGTGCCGAACAAGGCGAAGAGCCGATCAAGGAACACCTGCTGCTGACCCGATACAACCCGCAGCGCGTCAGTGATGGCGAAATGTTGGGCGTCGAAGACGTGAAGGAAATTCTGGCAGTGACCCTGCTGGGTGTCATCCCGGAATCCCAGGCTGTCCTGAAGGCTTCCAACTCGGGTGTCCCGGTTATTCTCGACGACCAGAGCGATGCCGGTCAGGCCTACAGCGATGCAGTCGATCGTCTGCTGGGCAAAGAAAAAGAACATCGTTTCCTCGATGTTACGAAGAAGGGATTCTTCGAGCGCCTGTTTGGAGGTAGGTAATGAACCTTTTTGACTTCTTTCGTGCCAACAAAAAGCCAAGTACCGCCTCGGTAGCGAAAGAGCGTCTACAGATCATCGTGGCGCATGAGCGCGGCCAGCGCAGCACGCCGGATTACTTGCCAGCCTTGCAGAAGGAACTGGTCGACGTGATCCGCAAGTACGTCAACATCGGTAACGACGACGTACATGTTGCACTGGAAAGCCAGGGCAGTTGCTCGATTCTGGAACTCAACATCACCCTGCCTGATCGTTAAGTCGATCCGGCAGTCGCCACGGCGGCTCAGGGCCATTCCGAAACAGGAATGGCCCTGAGCCGCCGTTGGCGTTTGTTACGAGGCTGTTTTAATGCCGTTGTCCAACATCCACATCATCCATCAGGACGCCGCCGTTCTGGTGGTCAACAAACCGACCCTGTTGCTCTCGGTGCCCGGCCGCGCCGACGACAATAAGGACTGCCTGATTACCCGCTTGCAGGAAAACGGCTACCCGGAAGCACGCATTGTCCACCGTCTGGACTGGGAAACCTCCGGCATCATTCTGCTCGCCCGAGACGCCGATACCCATCGCGAACTGTCCCGCCAGTTTCACGACCGCGAAACCGAAAAAGCCTACACCGCGCTGGCCTGGGGTCAGCCAGAACTGGACAGTGGCAGCATCGATCTGCCGCTGCGCTACGACCCGCCCACCAAACCACGCCATGTGGTCGATCACGAATTCGGCAAGCATGCGCTGACCTTCTGGCGCGTGCTGGAGCGTTGCGGTGACTGGTGCCGCGTTGAACTGACGCCGATCACCGGCCGCTCGCACCAATTGCGCGTGCACATGCTGTCGATCGGGCATCCGCTGCTCGGCGACGGTCTCTACGCCCACGAACAGGCCTTGGCCGCCTGGCCGCGCCTGTGTCTGCACGCTAGCATGCTCAGCTTCACCCATCCGCAGACCGGCGAACGGCTGCGCTTTGAGTGCCCAGCGCCGTTCTGACTGACACCGCGATTTGAAACTGTGGGAGCGAGCTTGCTCGCGAATGCGCTGGTTCAGGCGCAGAAGTGTCGACTGACACAGCGGCTTCGCGAGCAAGCTCGCTCCCACAGGGATCCGGTTCAGATTCAATTCCCTGGTCAATGCGTTAAACTCCCGCCCATTGCTGTCTGGAGCTTCTTATGCGCGAAGAGTTGAACCAAGGCCTGATCGACTTCCTCAAGGCCTCCCCTACCCCGTTCCACGCTACCGCCAGCCTGGTGCAACGTCTGGAGGCTGCCGGTTTTGTGCGCCTCGACGAGCGCGAGCCATGGACCACCGAGGCCAACGGCCGCTACTACGTCACCCGCAACGACTCCTCGATCGTCGCGATCAAAATGGGCCGCAACTCGCCGCTGCACGGTGGCATCCGTCTGGTTGGCGCGCACACCGACAGCCCGTGTCTGCGGGTCAAGCCACAACCGGAGCTGCAACGCCAGGGCTTCTGGCAACTGGGCGTTGAAGTCTACGGCGGTGCGCTGCTGGCGCCGTGGTTCGACCGCGACTTGTCGCTGGCCGGGCGCGTAACCTTCCGCCGCGATGGCAAAGTCGAAAGCCAGTTGATCGACTTCAAGGCACCCATCGCGATCATCCCCAACCTGGCCATTCACCTTAACCGTGAAGCCAACATGGGTTGGGCGATCAATGCTCAAACTGAACTGCCGCCGATCCTCGCCCAGTTCGCCGGTGACGAGCGTGTCGACTTCCGCGCCGTGCTCACTGACCAACTGGCCCGCGAACACGGCCTCAACGCCGACGTCGTGCTCGATTACGAGCTGAGCTTCTACGACACGCAAAGTGCTGCGGTCATTGGCCTGAACGGTGACTTCATTGCCGGCGCGCGACTCGACAACCTGCTGTCGTGCTACGCCGGCCTGCAAGCCCTGCTCAGCGTCGAGACCGACGAAACCTGCGTGCTGGTCGCCAACGACCACGAAGAAGTCGGCTCCTGCTCGGCCTGCGGTGCCGATGGCCCGATGCTCGAGCAGACCCTGCGTCGCTTGCTGCCTGAAGGTGACGAGTTCGTCCGCACCATCCAGAAATCCCTGCTGGTTTCGGCCGACAACGCCCACGGCGTGCACCCCAACTACGCCGACAAGCACGACGCAAACCACGGCCCGAAACTCAACGCCGGCCCGGTGATCAAGGTCAACAGCAACCAGCGCTACGCCACCAACAGCGAAACTGCCGGGTTCTTCCGTCATCTGTGCATGGCCGAAGAAGTGCCGGTGCAAAGCTTCGTTGTACGCAGCGACATGGGCTGCGGCTCGACCATCGGCCCGATCACTGCAAGCCACCTGGGCGTGCGCACCGTCGACATCGGCCTGCCGACGTTCGCCATGCACTCGATCCGCGAACTGTGCGGCAGCCATGACTTGGCCCATCTGGTCAAAGTGCTGAGCGCGTTCTACGCCTGCCGCGAATTGCCGTAACCGCTGAAAAGCTTCGCGAGCAAGCTCGCTCCCACAATTTGAAATGCATTCCACCTGTGGGAGCGAGCTTGCTCGCGAATGCGCCAGTTCAGACAACAAAGATTTCATCTTTGAGCCGGATCATTCCTGATACACATCACCACCCACTTCAGAAACCCACCTAAACTTTAATCATCCCTTTTCGACAAGGCAGTCCCCATGATCTCGATGTCCTCCTTCCACGCCATGCTCATTCCCATCCTCTGCGGAATGATCCTGCTGGCCATCGGCTTCAACTTCCGCGACAAGAACGCGGGTGTGTTCGCGATGTGGATCGGCATGCTCACAATCCTCGCCACCGTGGTTTACAAGATCCTCGCCAAACTCAACGAATAAATCCGCGCCCGGCTCGCATTGCTTTCGGTGGGCTCGTACACTCCAGCGAATCCGCCCCTTGCGAGGTTGACCGCCTAGTGTTTGCTCGTCTGTTTGCTCTGCCCTGTATTTTCCTCATCTGCCTGATGACGTTGCTGCCAGTGGCGCCCGCCCACGCGGTCGGTCTGCCGGGCCTGCTCAACACCAGCAAGGCCCAGCCCGAAGCCCAGGAACCGCTCGGCCAGTCCCTCGACGAAGTCATCAAGTCGCTGGAAAACGACAAGCAACGCGCGCAGTTGCTGACCGACCTGAAGAAACTTCGCGATGCCACAAAAAAGGCCCAGGCCTCTCCGGAACAAGGCGTGCTCGGCCTGATTGGCGGTACGCTGGCCAATTTCGAGAAACAGTTTTCCGGCGCCGACAGCCCGGTGACGCGCTGGTCCAGCGAGTTCGATCTGGCCAAGGATGAGTTCAAGGCGCTGATACTGCCGGCCAGCGAATGGCTGCCGATCATCTTTGCCTTCGCCATGATTCTGATGGTCTGGAGCCTGCTCGCCGCCGCGCTGATCTGGCTCGGTCACCGCGTACGTATGCGCTTCGGCCTCACCGAAGAACTGCCCCAACACCCCAAGGCCCTCGACATGTTGCGCTTCGCTTTGCGCAAACTTGGGCCGTGGCTGATCGCCCTGGTGATCACCGTTTACATGAGCTACGCGCTGCCATCGTCGCTGGGCAAAAGCCTGGCGATGCTCCTGGCCTATGCGCTGGTGGTCGGTACCTGCTTCTCGGCGATCTGCGTCATCGCCTTTTCCCTGCTCGACGGTCCGCACCGCCATCGCGCGTTGTACATCCTGCGCCACCAGGCGTTTCGGCCACTGTGGCTGATCGGCAGCTTCGCCGCGTTCGGTGAAGCCCTTAGCGACCCACGGCTGATCGAAGGACTCGGCGTGCACCTCGCACACACCGCCGCGACCATCGCCAATGTCCTTGCGGCGTTGTCGACCGGGTTGTTCATCCTGCGTTTCCGCCGGCCGGTCGCGCACCTGATTCGCAATCAGCCGCTGTCCCGTCGCCTGACCCGCCGCGCCCTCAGCGACACCATCGAAATCCTCGGTACCTTCTGGTACGTGCCGGCGCTGGTGCTGGTCGGCATCTCGCTGTTCGCCACTTTCGTCTCCGCCGGCGACACCAGCACCGCGCTGCGCCAGTCGCTGATCTGCACCGTGCTGTTGGTGTTGTGCATGGTGATCAACGGCCTCGTCCGTCGTCACTCACTCAAACCGCAACGCGGGCCGAAACGCCACGCACTCTATTCCGAGCGCCTGAAAAACTTCTTCTATACCCTCGCGCACCTGTTCGTGTGGCTGGTGTTCATCGAACTCGGCCTGCGCGTGTGGGGCCAGTCGCTGATCGGTTTCGCCGAAGGTGACGGCCACGACGTCAGCGTCAAACTGTTCAGCCTGATCGGCACGCTGATTTTCTCCTGGCTGATCTGGATCCTCGCCGACACCGCCGTGCACCATGCCCTCACCCGCTCGCGCAAAGGCCTGGCCAACGCACGCGCGCAAACCATGATGCCGCTGATCCGCAACGTGTTGTTCGTGACGATTTTCATCATCGCGCTGATCGTCGCCCTGGCGAACATGGGCATGAACGTCACGCCACTGCTGGCCGGTGCCGGTGTAATCGGTCTGGCCATCGGTTTCGGTGCACAGTCACTGGTCGCGGACTTGATCACCGGCCTGTTCATCATCATCGAAGACTCGCTGGCCATCGACGACTACGTCGACGTCGGCGGCCACCTCGGCACCGTCGAAGGCCTGACCATCCGCACCGTGCGCCTGCGCGACATCGACGGCATCGTCCACACCATCCCGTTCAGCGAAATCAAAAGCATCAAAAACTACTCACGGGAATTCGGCTACGCAATCTTCCGCGTGGCAGTGCCGTACAACATGGAAATCGACGACGCGATTAAACTGATGCGCGACGTCGGCCAGAAAATGCGCACCGATCCCCTGCAACGCCGCAACATCTGGTCGCCACTGGAGATTCAAGGCGTGGAAAGTTTCGAATCCGGCAGCGCGATTCTGCGCGCACGGTTCAAGACTGCGCCGATCAAACAGTGGGAGGTTTCGCGGGCGTTCAACTTGTCGCTCAAGCGGCATCTGGATGAGGCTGGGCTGGATTTGGCGACGCCGAGGATGAGCGTGCAGGTGATCACAGCTGGTGGTGGGCAGCCGAAGGAATAGCACTTCGCAGTGACACTTGGGTCACAGGCAGGGAAGCCAGAAAAACAATAACCATGGAGAAACCCGATGCAGCTGACACGCATTGCTCAGACAGTTCTGCTCACCCTGCTCGCCAGCCACGCCGGCGCGGCCACGATGGAGAGCAGCCGTGAACAGATCGCCGCACAGGCTAAACAGCTCGAACCCGAACTGCTGGAAAACCGCCGCGACATCCACGCCCACCCGGAACTGGGCAACACGGAAAAACGCACGTCGGAACTGGTCGCCAAACAACTGAAAGCCTTGGGCCTGGAAGTCAAAACCGGCGTCGCCCGCACCGGTGTGGTCGCCATCCTCAAGGGTGGCCTGCCCGGCCCGACCGTGGCCTTGCGCGCCGACATGGACGCCCTGCCGGTCAAGGAAGTCGCCGACCTGCCGTTCGCCTCAAAAGCCAAAGGCACCTATCTCGGCAAAGAAGTCGACGTCATGCACGCCTGCGGCCACGACGCCCACACCGCGATCCTGCTCAGCACAGCGAAAATTCTCACAGGCATGCGCGACACCCTGCCCGGCACCGTGGTGTTCTACTTCCAACCCGCCGAAGAAGGCCCAAGCGATTTCATCCCCGACGGCAAAAACACTTGGGGCGCAAAAATGATGGTGGAGGAAGGCGTGATGAAATCACCGAAACCCGACGCCGTCTTCGGCCTGCACGTCTGGGCCGGCATCCCCGCCGGCCGGATCGCCTACCGCCCAGGCGCCACCCTCGCCAGCTCCGACGACCTGCGCATCAAAATCCTCGGCAAACAAACCCACGCAGGGCGCCCGTGGGACGGCATCGACCCGATCACCGTCGGCGCGCAAACCATCGTCGGCCTGCAAACCGTGGTCAGCCGCCGCACCGACATTTCGTCTTATCCGTCAGTCGTCAGCATCGGCACCATCAATGGCGGCACGCGCTACAACATCATCCCCGAATCAGTCGACATGACCGGCACCATCCGCTCGTACGACTACGGTATCCGCCAGAAACTGCACGCCGATGTGCGCCAGACTGTCGAGAAAATTGCTGAAAGTGGCGGCGCAAAAGCCGATGTCACCATCATCGAAAAATACGACCCGACGATAAACAACCCGGCGCTCACGGAAAAAATGCTGCCGACACTGCGCTGGGCAGCCAAGGACGATGTGGTCAACGCGCCGCTGGTAGGTGGCGCGGAAGACTTCTCGTTCTTCGCCAAAGAAGTGCCGGGATTGTTTGTATTTCTGGGCGTGACGCCAAGGGATCAGGACATGAGCAAGGCTGCGCCTAATCATAATCCGGGGTTCTTTGTGGACGAGTCAGCGTTGGTTGTTGGGGTTCGGACACTGGCATCGTTAGCGACAGATTATTTGTATGCCAATGGTGGGGCAGGCAAGTAGAGCTTGGGGGAATGTGGGGGCGCCTTCGCGAGCAAGCTCGCTCCCACAATTGAGCTGTGGGCAGGCTGTCAGAGACTGGTCGGCTGTCAGGCCGCCATCGCTGG
>NZ_JBIWAL010000071.1:7301-21145 GCF_044760045.1 Pseudomonas sp. NPDC098747
GCAAGCCAGCTCCCACAATTGGAATGTGGGCAGGCGGCTAGAAATCAGTCGGCTTGCAGGTCGCCATCGCTGGCAGGCCAGCTCCCACAATTGGACTGTGCGCAGGCGGCTAGAAACTGGTCGGCTGTCAGGCCGCCATCGCTGGCAAGCCAGCTCCCACAATTGGAATGTGGGCAGGCGGCTAGAAATCAGTCGGCTTGCAGGTCGCCATCGCTGGCAGGCCAGCTCCCACAATTGGAGTGTGGGCAGGCTGCCAGAGACTGGCCGGCTTGCAGGTCGCCATCGCTGGCAGGCCAGCTCCCACAATTGGACTGTGGGCAGGCTGCCAGAGACTGGTCGGCTGTCAGGCCGCCATCGCTGGCAAGCCAGCTCCCACAATTGGAGTGTGGGCAGGCTGCCAGAGACTGGCCGGCTTGCAGGTCGCCATCGCTGGCAGGCCAGCTCCCACAATTGGACTGTGTGCAGGCGGCTAGAAACTGGTCGGCTGTCAGGCCGCCATCGCTGACAGGCCAGCTCCCACACAAAACCAAAGCCGACCGCATCGCTCTTCACCACTCAACAGGATGAGCGTTAGCTCGGCTGCAGCTCTTGATCTCAAAGGCCCGTCGGCAGGCTGAGTGGAGGGATTGATCCGGGGGTGGGAGCGCAGCGACCGTTCGACGAAGTCGAACACATCGAGAGGAGGTGCAGCGAAGCAAACCGGAGGCGATGCGCCCGGATCAGTCCCGGAGCGAAGGAACCCCGAGCCCCAGCGAGCGGGCCGAACGTCAGGGTAAAGCCTTTTTGGTTACTTTTTCGGCGTCTGGAAAAAGTGACCCGCCGTAAGGGCGGAACCCTAACCCGCCATTACCAAAAAACCGGATATTCACTCAAAGCCAAAGCCAAAGCCAAAGCCATCAAACCACATCAACCCCAACGTGAATCGCATCATGCCGCCAAAACTCCAGATCACAATCAATCAACCGCTCATGCTGATCATAATTAACCCGAGCAATCCTTAACCCCGGACTCCCCACCGAAACCCTCAAAGCCGCCGCCGCATCCACCGACAACGACGTAGGCACGATCTCAAACCGCACCCGCCCATAGTGCAAATCGTAATGCCGCGCATACAACTCGGTAATCGACTGATTCAAATCAAACTCCAGAATCCCCGGAAAAAACTGCGGATTCAGATAATGCTCAACATAAAGCACCAACCGCCCATCAATCCGCCGCGACCGACAAATCTGAATCACACTCGACAACGCCGGCAGTTGCAACCACGCACACACCGCCGCCGAAGCCGGTTGCAATCTGGCCGAAATCACCTCGGTCGAAGGCACCCGCCCCTGCGCACTGACCATCGCGTGAAAGTGACTGCGCTGCATCAGGTTGTATGCCAGACGCGGCGGCGAAACGAACCAGCCACGCCGCTCCTCACGATATATCTGCCCCTGCGCCTCCAATTGCAACAACGCCTCCCGCACAGTAATCCGCGTCGTGCCGAACAACTCACTGAGCTTGCGCTCGGCTGGCAACTTGCTGCCGGGCGCCAAAAGTCCGTGGTCGAGTTGCTCCTGCAAGACCTGGCCAATCGCTGTCACCGCTTTTGTTGCCTCATCGCGCATCAACGTTACCTATCTGGACTAGACCAGCACTGTTTCGGGGCAAAACCGCACGACGATCACGCCGTTTCCATGTACTGCAAGCCTAGGCAGTGCAGATGACCGAGAGATGACAAGCCTGCTCAACGGTCGCACTCACGACTTGCAATACATCGGCCAAGTCCCTTGCCCATTGGGGCTTTGAGCATGGTCTAAGCTTGTCAGGCAGCCGCTAAAACCGGGCAAACAAAACACCTGACGCAAGGTCACCGACATCAAAGTGTCATCCAGCCCCCTTAAATTGGCTCAGGTATTGCTGACCTAGACCAACACAAACCGCAATCGCAGCGTTGAACACCACCAAGGAGCTTCGGAATGAAACAGCTTTTCCTGGCAACACTGTTAGGCTCGACCATTGCCATGTGCACCGCCGCCATGGCGGCAGACACCGATCTGAAAACCCTCGAAGCCGCTGCGAAAGCGGAAGGCGCCGTCAACAGCGTCGGCATGCCCGATGACTGGGCAAACTGGAAAGGCACCTGGGAAGACCTGGCCAAAAAATACGGCTTGAAACACATCGACACCGACATGAGTTCGGCCCAGGAAATCGCCAAGTTCGCCGCAGAAAAAGACAACGCCAGCGCCGACATCGGCGACGTCGGTGCCGCCTTCGGCCCGATCGCGGTCAAGCAAGGCGTGGTGCAACCCTACAAGCCAACCACCTGGGATCAAATCCCGGACTGGGCCAAGGACAAGGACGGCAACTGGGCGCTGGCCTACACCGGCACCATCGCCTTCATCGTCAACAAGAAGCTGCTGCACGGTTCCGAAGTGCCAACCAAATGGGCTGACCTCAAGGGCGGCAAATACAAGGTTTCCATCGGTGACGTGAGCACCGCCGCACAAGCCGCCAACGGCGTTCTTGCCGCTGCACTGGCCAACGGTGGCGACGAGAAAAATATTCAGCCCGCCCTGCTGCTGTTCGCAGACATCGCCAAGCAGGGTCGCCTTTCGATGGCCAACCCGACCATCGCCACCATGGAAAAAGGCGAAATCGAAGTCGGCGTGGTCTGGGACTTCAACGGCCTGAGCTATAAAGCCAAGATGGCCAACCCGGATGACTACGTCGTGCTGATCCCTTCAGACGGATCGGTGATTTCCGGCTACACGACCATCATCAACAAGTACGCGAAAAACCCCAACGCCGCCAAGTTGACCCGCGAATACATCTTTAGCGACGCCGGCCAGACCAACCTCGCTCGCGGCAATGCGCGTCCGATTCGTGCCGAACACCTGCAACTGCCGGAAGACGTGAAGGCCAAACTGCTGCCGAACGAGCAGTACAAAAAGGTCACCCCGATCAAGGACGCCGATGCCTGGGAAAAGACCTCGAAAGCCCTGCCGCAGAAGTGGAACGAAGAAGTCATCGTAGAGATGAAATAACAGCGTAAACCCCGCTGAAAACTGTTGGAGATCCCTGTGGGAGCGAGCTTGCTCGCGAAGACGTCGTATCAGCCGACATCAATGTTGAATGATCGACCGCATTCGCGAGCAAGCTCGCTCCCACAGGGTCTTGAGTTGATTTCGAGATACTTGAATTACGCGGAGTTTTTGCCCCTATGAAGCACAACGTCATCCTTGTCGTGCTCGACGGCCTCAACTACGAGGTCGCGCGTCACGCCATGGGGCATCTGCAGGCTTACGTTGGCGCAGGACGCGCAGCGCTCTATCAGTTGGAGTGCGAGTTGCCGGCCCTGTCCCGACCGCTTTATGAATGCATTCTTACCGGCGTGCCACCCATCGACAGCGGCATCGTCCACAACAACGTCGCGCGCCTGTCCAATCAGCGCAGCCTCTATCACTACGCCCGCGACGCTGGTCTGACGACTGCCGCAGCGGCTTATCACTGGGTCAGCGAGCTGTACAACCGTTCGCCATTCGTGGCCGCTCGCGACCGTCACACCGACGATCCATCGCTGCCGATCCAGCACGGGCATTTCTACTGGAACGATCACTACCCGGATTCGCACCTGTTCGCCGACGCGGAAAACCTGCGCCTGCGCCATACGCCGAATTTCCTGCTGATCCACCCGATGAACATCGACGACGCTGGTCACAAGCACGGCCTCGACAGCTCGCAGTACCGCAACAGCGCGCGCTCGGCCGACATCATCCTCGCCGACTATTTGCAGGGTTGGCTCGACGCCGGTTACCAGGTACTGGTGACCGCCGACCACGGCATGAACAACGACCGCTCGCACAACGGCCTGCTGCCGGAAGAACGCCAAGTGCCACTGTTCGTCCTCGGCGACGCTTTCAGCCTCAACGCAGACGCCATCCCCAAGCAGACCGAAATCTGCGGCACGGTCTGCGAACTGCTCGGCGTGCCCCATGACAAACCTGTGTGCCGGGAGCTGCTCAAGTGAACTCAATGACTCGCGGCAAATGGCTGGCAGCCCTGTGCCTGGTGCCCTTCGCTTTATTCTTTATCGTGTTCGAAATCGCCCCGCTGGTCTGGGTGATGATCAACAGCCTGCAATCGGAAGAGTTTGGTTGGGGCGTTGAAAACTTCACGAAAATTTTCAGTTCGAAATTCTATTTGCAGGCGATCCAGTACAGCCTCGAGATCAGTTTCTGGTCGAGCGTATTCGGCATCATCATCGCCGTACTGGGTGCGTATTCCCTGCGCCGGGTCGACTCGAAACTGCGCAATTTTGTGAATGCCTTCGCCAACATGACCAGCAACTTCGCCGGTGTACCCCTGGCTTTCGCCTTCATCATCCTGCTCGGTTTCAACGGCAGCATCACCATCATGCTCAAGCAGGCCGGAATCATCGAGGACTTCAACCTGTACTCGAAAACCGGGCTGATCATCCTCTACACCTACTTCCAGATTCCCCTAGGTGTGCTGCTGCTCTACCCGGCTTTCGACGCCTTGCGTGAAGACTGGCGCGAGTCCGCCGCGCTGCTCGGCGCCAACGGCTGGCAGTTCTGGCGCCACATCGGCCTGCCGGTGCTGACCCCGGCGCTGCTCGGTACTTTCGTGATCCTGCTGGCCAACGCCCTCGGCGCCTATGCCACGGTGTATGCGCTGACGACGGGCAACTTCAACGTCCTGCCGATCCGCATTGCCGCGATGGTTTCCGGCGATATTTCGCTCGATCCGAATCTGGCCAGTGCGCTGGCCGTGGTGCTGGTCGCGCTGATGACCATTGTCACCGTCGTGCATCAACTGCTGTTGAAGAGGAGCTACCATGTCTCGCGTTGAATCCGGCCCGGCCGGCGTCTACCACCGCGTCGTGGTCTACCTGCTGTTCGCCATCCTCTTGCTGCCGCTGGTGGGCACGCTGATCTACTCGATTGCCAGCAGTTGGTCGGCAACCATCCTGCCCAGCGGTTTTACCTTCAAGTGGTACATCCAATTGTGGGGCGATCCACGCTTCCTCCACGCTTTCGGACAATCGCTGCTGGTGTGCGTCGGCGCGCTGGTGCTGTCGGTGGTGTTGATTCTGCCGCTGCTGTTCGTGGTGCATTACCACTTTCCAAAGCTTGATGCGCTGATGAACATCCTCATCCTGATGCCCTTCGCGGTGCCGCCGGTGGTGTCGTCGGTGGGCCTGTTGCAGCTCTACGGTTCCGGGCCGATGGCGATGGTCGGCACGCCGTGGATTCTGATCGGTTGCTACTTCACCGTGGCGCTGCCGTTCATGTACCGGGCGATTACCAACAACCTGCAAGCGATCAACTTGCGTGACCTGATGGACGCCGCGCAACTGCTCGGTGCCAGCACCTTCCAGGCGGCGGTTCTGGTGGTGTTGCCGAACCTGCGCAAAGGTCTGATGGTGGCGTTGCTGCTGTCGTTCTCGTTCTTGTTCGGTGAGTTCGTGTTTGCCAACATCCTCGTCGGCACCCGCTACGAAACCCTGCAGGTCTATCTGAACAACATGCGCAACAGCAGCGGCCACTTCACCAGTGCGCTGGTTATCTCCTACTTCTTATTCGTGCTGGTCCTGACCTGGATCGCCAACATCTTGAACAAGGACAAAAGCGAATGAGCTATGTCAGCGTCCAACACCTGCAGAAAAGTTATGCGGGTACCACCGTATTCAGCGACATCGACTGCGAAATCCAGAAAGGCGAATTCGTCACCCTGCTCGGCCCATCCGGTTGCGGAAAATCCACGCTGTTGCGTTGCATTGCCGGCCTGACATCGGTGGATGGCGGCAAGATCCTGCTCGATGGCGTCGATATCGTGCCGCTGAGTCCGCAAAAACGCGGCATCGGCATGGTGTTCCAGAGTTATGCGCTGTTCCCCAACATGACCGTGGAACAGAACGTCGCCTTCGGCCTGCGCATGCAAAAGGTCAACGCCGACGACAGCCACAAACGGGTTGCCGAGGTGTTGAAACTTGTTGAGTTGAACGATTTTTCCGGCCGCTATCCGCATCAACTTTCCGGCGGTCAATGTCAGCGCGTTGCCCTCGCCCGTTCGCTGGTCACTCGTCCGCGTTTGTTGCTGCTGGATGAACCGCTGTCAGCCCTTGATGCGCGAATTCGCAAACACCTGCGCGAACAGATCCGTCAGATCCAGCGCGAACTTGGCCTGACCACGATCTTCGTCACACACGATCAGGAAGAAGCGCTGACCATGTCTGACCGGATTTTCCTGATGAATCAGGGAAAAATCGTACAAAGTGGCGATGCCGAAACCCTGTATACCGCGCCGGTCGATGTGTTCGCTGCTGGCTTCATCGGCAACTACAACTTGCTCGACGCGGATGAAGCATCGAAGCTGTTGCAGCGCCCGATCAACCACCGCATCGCCATTCGCCCGGAAGCCATCGAATTGAGTCTCAACGGCGAACTCGATGCGCAGATCCGCAGCCACAGCCTGCTCGGCAACGTCATCCGTTATCGCGTCGAAGCACGCGGCGTGGAACTGGTGGTAGACGTACTTAACCGTTCGGCCGCCGATCTGCATCCGAACGGTAAACGTCTGGCGCTTTCCATCGATCCGACGGCCCTGTGTGAGGTAGCCTGATGACTTTGCTGACGTTGAAGAGAGAACCGCACTGATGGCCCTGGCAATTTTTGATCTGGACGAAACCCTGATCCACGGCGACTGCGCCACCCTCTGGAGCGAGCAGATGAGACGCTTGGGCTGGGTCGACCCTGAGTCGTTCATGCGCAAGAACAACGAACTGATGGACGCTTACAGCCATGGCAAATTGCGCATGGAGGACTACATGGAGTTCAGCCTCGAACCGATGATCGGCCGCACGCCGGAAGAAGTCGAGCACCTGGTCGGCCCGTGGGTGGAAGACTTCATCGAACCGATCATCTTCAGCGACGCGACCAAAACCATCGCCGCCCACCGCAAGGCCGGCGACCGGATTCTGGTGATATCGGCGTCGGGCACCCACCTGGTCAAACCGATTGCCGATCGATTGGGCATCGACGAAATTCTCGGCATCGAACTGGAAATCGCGCACGGCGTATACAGCGGCCATACCGTCGGCACCCTGACCTACCGCGAAGGCAAGATCACCCGTTTGCTGGAATGGCTGGATGCTGAAGAAGAAAATCTGGAAGGCGCGAGTTTCTATTCCGACTCACGCAATGATCTGCCGTTGCTGCTGAAGGTGGATTTCCCGCATGTGGTCAACCCGGACCCGGTGTTGCTTGAGCACGCTGAAAAATCCGGCTGGCCGATCCATCTTTGGAAATGACAAAAATTTAATTTGGAATTGCAGGCAGGTTGGCACCAAAATCTGAATTCGACTCAATATGTCAGGTTGGTGTAGCTCGACAGTACAGCTCGGTCAGTCCCCTCTCCCTTTGGGAGAGGGTTAGGGTGAGGGGCTTCAGCTCAGGCTGTCGTCGATCACCAAGACCAGTTTCCCTGCCACCGTATTGCTCGCCAGCTCGGCAAACGCCGCCTCGGCATCGTTCACCGGGAAAGCCTTGGCCAGTTGCGGTTTCAAGCGTCCTTCGGCAAACAACGGCCATACGTGCTGGCTAAGGTCACTGAACAGATCCGCCTTGAACTGATCGTCACGGCTGCGCAAGGTCGAGCCCAGCAGTTGCACGCGCTTGGCCAATACTTGTGCCAGATCCAGTTTCGCCTCGCGGCCGCCCATCAGACCGATCAACACCCAGCGTCCGTCCAGCGCCATCAGCTTGAGATTCAGCGCCGAATAATTGCCACCGACCGGATCGAGGATGACATCGAACGGGCCGAGGTCGCGCAGGCTTTCCAGATCATCGGTGCGCACTACCCCGCCCTGCGCCCCCAGACCTTCACAGTAGGCCAAACGCTCGGCCGAACCGACGCTGACCCAACACGGATTGCCGAACGCCTTGCACAACTGAATGGCGGCTGAACCGATTCCACTTGCCCCGGCGTGCAAGAGAACTTTCTCACCCGGTTTGAGCGCCGCAAGCTGAAACACATTCAGCCAGACTGTTGCATAAACCTCAGGCAATGCCGCCGCCTCAATCATCGATACGCCTTCGGGCACAGGCAGCACATGCCGGCCGTCGACCACCACCTCTTCGGCCATCCCGCCCCCGGCCAGCAGGGCGCAGACCCGATCGCCAACCTGCCAGGACGAACCTGCGCCGACCTCGCTGATCACCCCAGAGCACTCAAGACCGAGCACTTGGCTGGCACCCGGCGGAGGCGGATAAAGCCCTGCCTTCTGTAATAAATCGGCTCGATTGAGGCCCGCTGCCGCCACGCGAATGCGAACTTGTCCTACATCACATGTAGGACTCGGCTCTTCAACCCAAGCCACTTGACCTTCCACGCCTTGCAATGCCTTCACAGTGCCTCCATAGTGAGTCTGGACTGAGCCCGAAGCTGTAGCGCCGGGCTTTTTGCATTATGCGACCGGCTCTTGTAGAACCGGCGACTTCAAAGACGGCCTAATATGCGTTATCAATTGTCCCCGCGTCGAATCAGCATGAAGCATTTGCTCCCCAGCACCGCCCTCGCTCTTTTTATCGGTATCGGCCTGTTGCCGGTCTCGGGCAATACATTCGCAGCCAACAGCTGGGACAAATTGCAGCCTGATCGCGATGAAGTCATCGCCAGCCTGAACGTCGTCGAGTTGCTCAAGCGTCACCACTACAGCAAGCCGCCGCTCGACGATGCGCGCTCGGTGATCATCTACGACAGCTACCTCAAGCTGCTGGATCCGTCGCGCAGCTACTTCATGGCCAGCGACATCGCCGAATTCGACAAGTGGAAGACCCAGTTCGACGACTTCCTCAAAAGCGGCGACCTCAACGCCGGGTTCACCATCTACAAGCGCTATCTGGATCGCGTCAAATCGCGTCTGGACTTCGCCCTTGCCGAGTTGAACAAAGGCGTCGACAAGATGGACTTCAACACCAAGGAAACCTTGCTGATTGATCGCAAGGACGCACCTTGGCTCAAATCCACCGCTGAACTTGACGACCTGTGGCGCAAACGCGTCAAGGACGAAGTCCTGCGGATGAAGATCGCCGGCAAAGAGCCCAAGCAGATCCAGGAAACCCTGACCAAGCGCTACAAGAATCAATTGTCGCGTCTGGACCAGACCCGTCCGGAAGACATCTTCCAGGCGTACATCAACACCTTCGCTATGTCATACGATCCGCACACAAACTATCTGTCGCCGGATAACGCGGAAAACTTCGACATCAACATGAGCCTGTCCCTCGAGGGCATTGGCGCCGTGTTGCAGAGCGACAACGACCAAGTGAAAGTCGTGCGCTTGGTGCCGGCAGGCCCGGCCGACAAGACCAAAATGGTGGCTCCGGCCGACAAGATCATCGGCGTTGCCCAAGGCAACAAAGAGATGGTCGACGTCGTCGGCTGGCGTCTGGACGAAGTGGTCAAGCTGATCCGCGGCCCGAAAGGCACCGTGGTGCGCCTGGAAGTGATTCCGGCCAGCAATGCACCGAACGACCAGACCACCAAGATCGTGCCGATCACCCGTGAAGCGGTGAAGCTCGAAGACCAGGCCGTGAAGAAATCCGTGCTGAACCTGAAACAGGACGGCAAGGACTACAAACTCGGCGTGATCGAGATTCCAGCCTTCTACCTCGACTTCAAGGCGTTCCGTGCCGGTGACCCGGATTACAAGAGCACCACTCGCGACGTCAAGAAACTGCTGACCGAACTGCAGAAAGACAAAGTCGACGGCGTGGTCATCGACCTGCGCAATAACGGCGGCGGTTCCCTGCAGGAAGCCACCGAGCTGACCAGCCTGTTCATCGACAAGGGCCCGACCGTCCTTGTGCGTAATGCCGATGGCCGCGTCGACGTGCTGGAAGATGAAAACCCGGGTGCGTTCTACAAAGGCCCGATGGCACTGCTGGTCAACCGGCTGTCCGCCTCGGCTTCGGAGATCTTCGCTGGCGCCATGCAGGACTACCACCGTGCGCTGATCATCGGCGGCCAGACCTTCGGTAAAGGCACCGTGCAGACCATTCAGCCGCTGAACCATGGCGAGCTGAAACTGACCCTGGCCAAGTTCTACCGGGTTTCCGGTCAGAGCACTCAGCATCAGGGCGTCCTGCCGGACATCGACTACCCGTCGCTGATCGACACCAAGGAAATCGGCGAGAGCGCCCTGCCGGAAGCCATGCCGTGGGACACCATCCGCGCGGCAATCAAACCGGCAGCCGATCCGTTCAAACCGTACCTGGCACAGCTCAAGTCCGAACACGACACACGCACCGCCAAGGATGCCGAGTTCGTGTTCATCCGTGACAAGCTGGCGCTGGCGCAGAAACTGATGCTGGAGAAAACCGTCAGCCTCAACGAAGCCGACCGTCGTGCCCAGCATGCCGACATCGATGCCAAGCAACTGGTGATGGAGAACATCCGTCGCAAGGCCAAGGGCGAAGAGCCGCTCAAAGAGCTGAAAAAAGAAGACGAGGACGCTCTCGCGGCAGCCGAGCCGGACAAGGTCAAACCAGAAGACGATGCCTACCTGAGCGAAACCGGGCGCGTTCTGCTGGATTACCTGAAGCTGAGCAACCAGGTGGCCAAGAAGTAAGGTGATGGCAATTTAATGCTGACGATCCCCGGATCGTCATCAAACAGTCATCATTCTGTCGTGCAATAAAGGACTGGGAGCCACTCTTTTCATCGAGAGCGCTCCCAGTCCTTTTTTTATCGCCAGAGATTGCCATGACCACGACAGAACAGCTGAGTGCCTTGAGCTCAATCCTGACTCAAGGCGGATTGCACAGCCTGTTCCAGCCGATCATCTGTCTCTCCGAGCGCCGCATTCTCGGTTACGAAGCCCTCACCCGTGGCCCGTCCAATAGCCCGCTGCATTCGCCTATCGCGCTGTTCGCCGTGGCACGTCAGGCCGGGCGCCTGAGCGAACTGGAAATTGCCTGCCGACAAAGCGCTTGCCGCCGTTTCAGCGAGCAGCAACTGCCGGGCAAGCTGTTTCTTAACGTCTCACCGGAATCCCTGCTCGAAGCCGCGCACCAGCCGGGGCGCACTTTGCAACTGCTGCAGGACTTAGGCATTCCACCCAGCCAGGTGGTGATCGAACTCACCGAACAGACGCCGATCGACGACTTCCAACTGCTACAAACCGCGCTGCATCACTATCGGGCCATGGGTTTTTCCATTGCGCTGGACGACCTCGGCGCCGGGTACTCGAGCCTGCGCCTGTGGTCGGAACTGCGCCCGGATTACGTGAAAATCGACCGACACTTTATCGACGGCATTCATCAGGATGCATTGAAGCGCGAGTTCGTCGGGTCGATCCTGCAAATCGCCAAAGCCTCACGGGCGCAGGTGATTGCCGAAGGTATCGAATTGCCGGAAGAACTGGCGGTGCTGACCGAAATGGGTGTCGACCTGGTGCAGGGTTACTTGCTCGGTCGCCCACAAGAGCATCCACCCCGCGACGCCCGCGCCTTGATGCCTAAACACGACAGCAGCGCCGTAGCACTGAACGATGAAGGCAGCGACCTCAGCGCACTGCTCAACGAGCAACCGGCCGTGCCTCGCGATACGCCGACCGCCACCGTGCTGGAAGCCTTCCGCCGCCAGGCCAATCTCAACTCGCTGGCAGTCCTCGACGAACAAGGCCAGCCTTGCGGCATTGTTCACCGCCACTCCCTGTCTGATGCCCTGCTCAAACCGTTTGCCACCGATCTGTTCGCGCGCAAACCGATCAGCCGATTGATGAATGACGACTTCCTCGCCGTAGAGATGAGCCAGTCGCTGCAACAGGTCAGCCGCCTGATCACCAGCCGCGCCCGTCAGCGCATTGAAGAAGATTTCATCATCACCCTCAACGGCGGCTACCTCGGCCTTGGCCGGGTGATCGACGTGCTCAAACTGATCACTGAACTGAAAATCCAGCAGGCCCGCTACGCCAACCCGCTGACCTTGCTGCCCGGCAACGTGCCGATACAGCAATGCCTGACACGCCTGCTGCAGCAAGGCCGCGAATCGGTCATCTGCTACGTCGACATCGACAGCTTCAAACCCTTCAACGACATCTACGGCTACGGCCGCGGCGACGAAGTTCTGCTGTGCCTTGCGCAATGCCTCAACGAACGCGTCGACCCCTCCCGCGACTTCGTCGGCCACATCGGCGGCGACGACTTCCTCCTCGTCCTCGGCCCCGAAGACTGGCGCAAACGCCTCAACCAATTGCTCGACGACTTCCAAAGCCAATGCCGCCGCTTCTACCGCCCCGAACACCTCGAAGCCGGCTGCTTCATCGCCCCAAATCGTCAGGGGGTGCGGCAGGAGTTTCCGCTGCTGTCACTGTCTATCGGCGTGGTGCATTTGCATCCTGAAGCGTGTGCGCAACTCGACGCCAGTCAGCTTGCGGAGATGGCTTCGCAGGCTAAGCATCATGCGAAGAATATTCCGGGGTATAGCGTGCATTTGCTAGACACCATCACCGCGCTCGACGTCCACGCACAGCAACTTATCGGCCAACGCTGATTCCTCCATCAACACAAATCTCTGTGGGAGCGAGCTTGCTCGCGAAGGGGCCAGTCCAGACATTCAGTTTTAGGGTCCGTAAAAACTACCACAACGATCGACTCTCAACTCTCGCCTTGTTTAAGTCGTCACTCCACTCCTCAATGGCTAATTTATGTATATCTTCAAAAAACCCGCGCGGATCATCTACCACTGTTTCATCCCACGCAACGCAAGTATTTGAGTCATAGTCATCCTCAAACTGTTTTGAAAAATCAAAATCGGGAGAGTTCAAGGCATCTTCAAGAATCTCAACCATCAGAAATTTATGCCGATAAGTAAAACCTGGAAAATTGTTAAGAATAAACTCCCTTATCACCACCGCTCTATCGTGAGGTTTGTTCGGATCATAAGCCGACAAAGCCACGCCTCTGGTTTCTTCACGATCAAATGTCTCTATCCCCCCCAGCCAATAAGATAGCTGGGGAATAAACGGAATATCGAACTCTGGCCACTTCAACATATAAAACTCCCTAATCTGGAAATGCCGTATAAGGACTCTGACTATTTTGGTTACGAAACCTCACTTCAGAGTAATTTAGTTCATCCACGTACTTAGGGTTCTGCTTATCCTTTTTATTTGGCTTATATCCTCTACCACCGCCTGGCATCTCCTTTCTTACTACTGGATCGCCCTTATTTGTAAACCCGGTAGGGGCCGGGGGCGTTCGACTCATTCGCGAGATAGCATCATTAATTGCATGAAGCTGAAGTAACCAATTCCGAAATTGAGAACTTGAGTTAACGCCTTCTTTAACTCCCTTCTTTATCGGATGGCTACCGTCAATGGATCTCTGCTTCAACGCTTTGTCCGGTATTTCCGGATTATGTTTAGCTACGGTATGCATGTCATAAAGCTTTTCATACTCGTGGACGCGTCGCTTTGCATTTGCCTCTGCCAACTCATCAATCCTGGCCCTCCGCTCCTGCGCTGTCATCTTCGGCAGCGCTGGCTCACCTTCATCAACCTTAGCGCCACTTACATCACCCGGCACCTTACAACCCGGCTTACCCGGCGGCGGACAGTTGGAACTCAACCCCAACGGATCCACCCAGCCCGTCGGATTCGGCACGTACTGATACGAGTTCAACCCGCCCGCCAACTTGATCGGGTCCGGCGTCAGATACCGTCCAAGTCGTGGGTCGTAGTACCGATGCCGGTTGTAATGCAGGCCGCTTTCTTCATCGAAATACTGCCCCTGAAAGCGCAGCGGCTGGTCCAGGTATTCCTCGCCGGCCAGGGT
>NZ_JBIWAL010000072.1:0-20909 GCF_044760045.1 Pseudomonas sp. NPDC098747
AATTATACAGAATAAGACAAACATAAACGAGAATATACATGGCACCGAGTTCTGGCCGCACTTTGTGCGCAACCGCTCCGAGCAGTTCGAAGCGCGTGTGGCGATGGTTCAGGTTCAGGAATCGAACTCGATCTTCCTGCAAGGCATGGCCGGTTCGCGTATGCCGATCGCCATCGCTCACGGTGAAGGTCACGCCGAGTTCTCCAGCGAAGAAGCACTGCTGGAAGCCGATCTGTCGGGTTGTGTGGCGATGCGTTTTGTCGACAACAATGGCAAGGTCACTGAGTCGTATCCGGCTAACCCGAACGGTTCGCCGCGCGGGATTACCGGTCTCACCAGCCGTGATGGCCGCGTGACGATCATGATGCCGCACCCGGAACGTGTGTTCCGTGCCGTGCAGAACTCGTGGCGTTCGGAAGACTGGAACGAGGACGCACCTTGGATGCGTATGTTCCGTAATGCGCGTGTGTGGGTTAACTAAGCGTCGTGTACAAGCTTGGGTTTTTTGTTCCTGACAGTCATGTCGAGGTGGTCAAGGACGCTGTGTTCGTTGCGGGTGGTGGGCGGATTGGTGACTATGACCACTGTGCTTGGCAGGTGCTCGGTTTGGGCCAGTTTCGACCTTTGGATGGCAGTCAGCCGTTCATTGGCGAGGCGGGGCAGGTTGAGCGGGTTGAGGAATGGAAGGTTGAGCTTGTCGTGGCGGATGAGTTGATTGTTGCTGTTGTGGCGGCGTTGAAGCTCAGTCATCCGTACGAGACACCGGCTTATGAGGTGTGGCGGCTGGAAGATTTCTGATAGTCGCCTGTTACGAGAAACCCGCAGATGAGTGATTGTCTGCGGGTTTTTTGTTGTTTGCGATTTGAAGGGCGCTTCGTTTCACTGTGGGAGCTGGCTTGCCAGCGATGGCGCCCTTATAGGCGACCATGCTCTGGCTGGCTGTGTGAATATCCGTTTCTTCGGGTGCTGCGGCTGGCGGTTTCGCCCTTACGGCGACTCACTTTTTTACAAACGCCTAAAAAAGTAAGCAAAAAACGCTTGCCCCAACGTTCGGCCCGCTCGCTGGGGCTCGGGGTTCCTTCGCTCCGGGATCCATCCGGGGCATCGCCTCCGGTTTGCTTCGCTGCACCTCCTCTCGATGTTTTCCCCCGGATGAATCCCGGAACGAAGCCTGCCGACGGGGCCCGTGAATCAAGATCAAGAGCTGCAGCCGAGCTAACGCTCATCCTGGTGAGTGGTGAAGAGCGCGTGTTTTGGCTTTTGTTTTGTGTTGGTGCTGCCCCTCACCCCAGCCCTCTCCCGAGGGAGAGGGAGCCGATTTGTGGGCTTTTCAATAGCTGAATTCGACTCGGTATTTCACGTCGGCGTATTTCCACCAAACATCTCGGTCAGTCCCCTCTCCCACTGGGAGAGGGCTAGGGTGAGGGTTGGCTTTTGACTGTTTAAACGGTGTCGAATTTGTCGAGATCTTCCCAGGTCATGCAGCATTTTGAGGACACTGCACAACCTGTGGGCGCTTGGCTTGCCCGCGAAGGGAACCTGCCAGACGACCAATCTCTAGCTGATCGCATATAAAACCAACTGTGGGAGCCAGCCTGCTGGCGATGAGGCCAGTCCAGACGCTCTCAATTTAAACCTTCACGCTGACTTCGCTGCGATTCACCAGGCTTTCCAACGCCCCACTCAAGCTCGCCGCTCTATCGCCCACCAACAAATGCCAAACCCCGCCGTCCAACTGGCTGATACCGTGACACCCCAGATCCTTCAACTGCGCTTCCGACAATGCTTTGCCATCGGCCAATTGCAGCCGAATCCGCGTCATCGCAATGCAATCAAGTTGCAGCACATTGTCGCCGCCGCCCAGCGCTTTCAACCACTGCTGAGCCTCGGAACCTGCGATCACCAGCGCTTTCGGTTCTTCGACGATCGCGGCAGGTTCAGCAATAACCGTACGCCCCAACGCCGGCATCGCCAGGCGAATCTCATCAGCGATGCTGTCCGCCAGCGGCCCAACGACGACCTGCAAACTCCCGCCCTTGCCCGGACGTACAACGGCCATCGCCCCCAGCGCTCTCAAATCAGTGTCCGAGACCTTGTTGCGATCAACCATCTCCAGTCGCAACCGCGTGGTGCAAGCGCCGACAGTCAGTAGGTTTTCAGCGCCGCCCAATGCCTTGATGTAGGCACTGGCGCGCTCGTTTTCAGTCAGTACGGCTTTTTCACTAACAGCCACGTCCTCACGGCCCGGCGTCTTCAGGTTGAATCGACGGATGCAGAAATCAAAAACGGCGTAATAGACGACTGCATAAGCCAGACCGACAGGAAACACCAACCAACCGTTAGTGGATTTACCCCAGCCCAGGATCATGTCTATAAAACCGCCAGAGAAAGTAAACCCGAGGTGAATGTTCAGCGCATTAGTGATCGCCATCGACAACCCGGTCAGCAACGCATGCAGCAGATACAGCAGCGGCGCGAGGAACATGAAGGCGAATTCGATTGGTTCGGTCACGCCTGTGAGGAATGACGTCAACGCCATCGACAGGAAGATCCCGCCCATGACCTTGCGGCGTTCCGGCAAAGCGTTGCGGTACATCGCCAGGCACGCGGCGGGCAGGCCGAAGATCATCATCGGGAACATGCCGGTCATGAACTGGCCTCCCTTCGGATCGCCAGCGAAGTAGCGCGAGAGGTCGCCGGTCACCAGCGCACCAGTGGTTGGGTCGGTGAAGTTGCCGAAGACGAACCACGCCATGTTGTTGAGGATGTGATGCAGACCGGTGACGATCAGCAGGCGGTTGAACACGCCGAAGACGAACGCGCCGATGCTGCCGCTTTCCATCATCAGGGCGCCGAAGCTGTTGATGCCGTGCTGGATCGGCGGCCAGATGTAGCCGAACACTACGCCCAGGCCGACCGCTGCGAACCCGGTGACGATTGGCACAAAACGCCGGCCACCGAAGAACGCCAGGTACTCCGGCAGCTTGATGTCCTTGAAACGGTTGTACAGCGCGCCGGCCATCAGGCCGCTGACGATCCCGGCGAGCATGCCCATGTTGATGCTCGCATCGAGCACTTTAAGGGTGGAGATCATCACCAGATAACCGATCACCCCGGCCAGGCCCGCGGTGCCGTTGTTGTCCTTGGCGAAACCGACGGCGATGCCGATGGCGAAGATCATCGCCAGGTTGGCGAAGATCACCTGGCCGGCATCGTGGATGATCGCGATGTTCAGCAGATCGGTGTCGCCCAGACGCAGCAGCAGGCCGGCAATCGGCAGGATCGCGATCGGCAGCATCAGCGCGCGGCCGAGGCGTTGCAGGCCTTCGATGAAGAGTTGATACATGGCGTTTGTCCTTGTTGTTTTTGTTAGCGCAGAGGCCAATGTTGGTGACAGGCGTGACGCACCGCGGCGGCGCTGCTCAGCTTGAGCAAGTCGCGGGCGAGGCGTTGGCATTCGGCTTCGTGCAACTGACGCACGCGATCTTTGATTTCACCGATCTGCACCGGGCTCACCGACAGTTCGGTGACGCCGAGGCCGATCAATACCGGCGTTGCCAGTGGATCGGACGCCAATGCGCCGCACACACCGACCCAGCGCTTATGCACCACCGCGCCTTCGCAGGTCATGGCGATCAGGCGCAACAGCGCCGGATGCAAGGCATCGACCCGTGCGGCGAGGCCGGCGTGGTCGCGGTCCATGGCCAGGGTGTATTGGGAGAGATCGTTGGTGCCGATGGACAGGAAGTCTGCGTGTTCGGCCAATTGTTCGGCTTGCAACGCGGCGGCGGGGACTTCGATCATCACGCCGATTTCCGGCCGTTGGTCGATGCCGAGTTCCAGGCACAGGACATCGACGCGGCCACGGATGTGCAGCAGTTCGTCGACTTCGGTGACCATCGGCAACAGGATCCGGCACCGTTGCAACGGGCTGACTTGCAGCAGCGCGCGCAGTTGCTGATCGAGGATTTCCGGCCGCGCCTGGGCCAGACGAATGCCGCGCAGGCCCAACACCGGGTTGGCTTCGGCCGGCAGCGGCAGATAGTCGAGCTGCTTGTCGCCGCCGACGTCGATGGTGCGGATGATCACTGATTTGTCGCCCATCGCATCAATGACGGCTTGATAGGCAGCACGTTGCTCTTCGACGTCCGGTGCGGTCTGGCGATCAACGAAAAGGAATTCGGTGCGCAGCAACCCGACGCCATCGGCGCCATTGGCAAAGGCGTCTTCAGCTTCAGCGCTTGAGGCGACATTGGCGACGACTTCGATGGCCACACCGTTGCGGGTTTCGGCGGGCAGATGCGCTTTGGCTTGCTGCGCATTGCGGCGTTGCTGGCGGTCGATTTGCGTTTGTTGGACTTCGGCCAGTCGCTCGGCATTCGGCGTCAGTTCGAGTCGACCGCCGTCGGCATCGAGCACCACCGCTTGACCTTGCGGCTGATCGAGCAATGCTGAACCCAGCGCCACCATGCACGGCAGACCTTTGCCGCGCGCCAGAATCGCTACGTGAGAAGTCGCACCGCCCTCGGCCATGCACAAACCGGCTACACCTTGCGCGCTGAGTTGCAGCAGATCCGACGGCGTCAGTTCATGGGCGGCAACGATGGCGGCGGCCGGTACGTCGTAGTGCCAGGCCTCGCCGAGCAGGGCGCGCAGCACGCGTTGCTTGAGGTCGCGCAGATCGTTGGCGCGTTCGGCCAGCAGCGCGCTGCCGGTGTGTTGCAGGACTTCGCACTGGACATCAATCGATTGACTCCAGGCGTGGGTTGCGGCGGTGCCTTGGTCGATGGATTGTTGTGCGGCGTCTAGCAGGGCCGGGTCTTCCAGTAGGGCCAGATGCGCGGCGAAGATCGCTTCTTCATCAGCATTCTTGTGCTTTTTCGCTTGGGCGAGGGTGACGTCAATTTCGCTGCGCACCTGAATCAGCGCAGTCTCAAGCGCCTGCTGTTGCTCAAGCGGATCGTGATTGCCGACATCCACCGGCAAGCTGATGGTGTTCAAGCGAAACAGCGGCCCGGCAACCAAACCCGGTGCGGCGCAAACGCCCTGCAATACGCCAGCCTCGGCCGAACGCTTGCGGGGTGCAGCGTTGACCGGTGCGGCGGCGTGATGGTCATCCGGCAGCGCGGTGGCCAGTGCCGTGAGCAACGCTTGCAGCGCGGCTTCGGCGTCCGGACCCTGACAGCTGACTTGCACGGCGTCCTGCTCGCCGATCGCCAGTCCCATCATTCCGATCAGGCTGTTGCACGGCGCCGACTTACCGGCGAAGTGCAACTGCGAACGGCTGTTGAAACCTTGCGCGGTCTGGCGAATCAGTGCGGCTGGGCGGGCATGCAAACCGCCGCGATGCGCGACCAACACATGACCCTGAACCTCAGGTCCGCCGATCTCTTCTGCATTAAATGCCGAAGCGTTCCGCGCCACGATGTGCAACAACGGCTCGCCGACTTTCACCGGTTTCAGGGTGATGGGCCGTACCTGAAAATCCTGGCTGTTGGTCAGGATCAACAGGCTGACCAGGCTTTTGCATTGCTGGCCGACTTTGTCCAGGTCGTAACGCAACAGCGGCTGACCGTTGCTGACACGCACGCCTTCCTTGACCAGCATCGAGAAGCCTTCGCCATTCAGTTCGACGGTGTCGAGACCCAGGTGCAGAAGGATTTCAGCGCCATTATCGGCGCGCACAGTAAGGGCGTGGCCGGTGCGGGCGACATGAATAATCACACCGGCGCACGGCGAATACAGAGTGTCGTTGAGTGGGTCGATGGCAATGCCGTCGCCCATCGCGCCGCTGGCGAACACCGCGTCCGGGACTTTGGCGAGCGTGAGCACCGGGCCGCTGAGCGGGGCGCTGAGGGTCAGCTCTTTATTGTTGTTGTGCATGGCTCGGTCTCATCAGGAGTGCGGTCATTCGGACTTAGTGCGTACGCGTCACTTTGCTCAGGTGGCGCGGTTGATCCGGGTCCATGCCTCGGGCCACGGCTAAACCTGCGGCCATCACGTAGAAACTCTGGATGGCCAGAATCGGATCGAGGGCCGGGTGTTCGGCGCGGTTCAGGGTCAGGTCGCGTTCGATCACGTCATCTGGCGCGGCGAGCAATACGCGAGCACCGCGTTGACGCATTTCGGCTGCCAGGCTCAACAGACCGGCCTGTTCGGCACCGCGTGGAGCAAAGACCAGCAATGGGTAGTGCTCGTCGATCAGTGCCATCGGGCCGTGACGGACTTCGGCGCTGCTGAACGCTTCGGCCTGGATCGCCGAGGTTTCCTTGAACTTCAATGCTGCTTCCTGGGCGATGGCAAAACCGGCGCCACGGCCGATGACCATCAGGCGTTCGCAATCGCGCAGGGCGTCGATGGCCACGCTCCAGTCCTGTTTGGCAGCAGTACGCAGGCCTTCCGGCAGAGCGTTGTGCGCCTCAAGCAGTTCGCTGTCTTCTTTCCAGTGCGCGATTAAACGAGCGCTGGCGCTGAGGGTGGCGATAAAACTCTTGGTCGCGGCGACGCTGCTTTCGATACCGGCCAGCAGCGGCACGCTGAATTCACACGCGGCTTCCAATGGCGAATCGGCGGCGTTGACCATCGACACGCTCAGCGCGCCACGTTTGCGCAACAAGCGCAGGCTGTTGACCAGATCCGGGCTCTGCCCTGATTGCGAAAAGGCAAACGCCACCTGACCGCTGACCTTCAACGGCGCCTGCTGCATGGTCACCACCGACATCGGTATCGATGCCACGGGCACGCCCAGTTGCTGCATGGTCAGGTAGGCGAAGTAGCTCGCCGCGTGGTCGGAACTGCCGCGTGCGATGGTCATTGCCACTTGCGGCGGTTGACGGCGCAGACGCCCGGCGATCTCGATCAATTGCGGGTCGAGCTGTTGCAGTTGGGCTTGCACGGCCTCGAACGAGGACAGCGCCTCCTCAAGCATTTTTGAAGTCAATGTCTTCTCCTTCGACCATGACGGCGGTCAGTGTGAGTGAGCGATCCAGCCGCACGCAGTCGGCCCAGGCGCCAGGTGCAAGGCGCCCGCGTTCGTTGATGCCGAGGTAGTCGGCGGGGAATTGCGAAAGACGTTGCGAGGCCTCGGCAATCGGCAATCCGATTTTCACCAGATTGCGCAGAGCCTGATCCATGGTCAGCGTGCTGCCGGCCAACGTGCCGTCCGGCAGACGTACGCCGCCCAGGCATTTGGTCACGGTGTGGCTGCCGAGCTTGTACTCACCGTCGGGCATGCCGGCGGCAGCGGTCGAGTCGGTGACGCAATACAGGCACGGGATCGAGCGCAGGGCCACGCGGATCGCGCCGGGGTGCACGTGCAGCAAATCCGGAATCAGCTCGGCGAATTTAGCGTGGGCCAGTGCCGCGCCGACGATCCCCGGTTCACGGTGATGCAACGGGCTCATGGCGTTGTACAAATGAGTGAAGCTGGACGCGCCGGCATTCAGCGCGGCGACGCCTTCCTCGTAACTGCCGAGGGTGTGGCCGATCTGCATGCGGATGCCGCGGCTGCTCAATTCACGAATCAAAGCGTCGTGGCCGGCGATTTCCGGGGCTATGGTGATCACACGAATCGGCGCCAGCGCCAGATACTCTTCGACCTCGGCCATCAACGCGGTGTGGGCAAAGTTCGGTTGGGCGCCGAGCTTGCCGGGATTGATATACGGGCCTTCGAGATGCACGCCGAGCACTCGCGCGCTGCCTTTGGGCCGCTGTTCGCAGAACTCGCCGACTTGCTTGAGGACGCTGGAAATCTCGGCACTCGGTGCGGTCATGGTGGTGGCCAGCAGCGAGGTGGTGCCGAATCGCACGTGAGTCCTGGTGATGGTCTCGAAGGCGCTGGCGCCTTCCATGATGTCTTTGCCGCCACCGCCGTGAACGTGCAGGTCGATGAAGCCCGGCAGCAGATACGGCAGGTCGTTGTCTGCCGGATCGCAGGGCACGCCTTCGATCGACACGACTTTGCCGTGTTCGTGGATCAGCCGGCCGCGAACCCAGCCCTGCGCGGTGAGGATGTTGTCTTCGGACATTTTGGTTCTCGCTTATGGCTGCTCTTAACGACGCAGCTCTGCAACAAAGTCGTAGTAGTCGTTGCGGCAATAGGTGTCGGTGACTTCGATCGGCGTGTTGTCTTCCAGATAGCCGACTCGGGTCATCAGCAGCATGGCGGTGCCGGGGGCGATGCCGACCAGGGCGGCGAATTCGTCCGAGGCGTTGATCGCCTGAATGTGCTGCAAGGCGCGGACGATCGGTTTGCCGATGCCGTCGAGGTATTCGTAGAGCGAATCGCCCACCGCTTGCGGCTTGGGCATGATCGAGGCGGGCAGGGTGCTCATCTCGATGGCCATCACCGTGTCGTCGGCTTTGCGCAGGCGTTTCATGCGCGCGACTTTGTCGTTCGGCGACAGGCTGAGGCGGATCAGTTCTTCGTGGGTCGGCAGGGTGATTTCCCGCTCCAGCCATTGCGAACTGGGCACGAAGCCCTTGAGGCGGAGCATTTCACTGAAGCCGGAGAGGCGTGAAAGGGGTTGTTCCAGACGTGGGGTAATGAACGTGCCGGAACCTTGCAAGCGACGGATCAAGCCTTGGTCGAACAACACTTCCAGCGCCTTGCGTGCGGTAACGCGGGAGATGCCGAGCTGCTCGCTGAGATTGCGCTCCGAAGGCATCGCCTGTTCGGCTTTCCACTGACCGGAATGAATCGCCGCTTCCAGGTTGCGCGCCAATTGCAGGTACAGCGGCGTCGGCTGGGAGTCGTCGGGACGTAGGACGTGGAGGTCATTCATGTCAGTCATTTCCGGCGCGAGTATAGGATTGTTGTAGCTCGCTTGTGGGGCGGAAATTAATACCACTTGAATACCATGTCAACGCAGTGAAATGGTCACTAGTCCAATGAAATGGCGGGTTTCAGGAGGGTGGGTTTGAAGTGGTATTAAGGGTGGGCTCTGAAACGGAAAAGATCGCAGCCTGCGGCAACGCCTACAGTAGAGAGTGGTATCACCCCTGTAGGCGCAGCCGAAGGCTGCGATCTTTTGATTTATTTTTTTCAGGAGTGACGAATGGTCACTATTAATGGCTTACGGGCGGATTTCGATCATCGTACCGTCCGGCACCAGCCCCCACACTTCGCGCATATCGACGTTGCGCATGGCGATGCAGCCGTCGGTCCAGTCCAGGGTATGCAGCAGGTCTTCGGGGTTTTCTTCCGTGTCCGGCGTGCCGTGGATCATGATCATCCCGCCAGGCTCGACGCCTTCACGGCGGGCGCGGGCCGAATCGGTGATGTTCGGGTAGGAAATGTGCATCGACAGGTTGAATTTGTCGCTGGTCTTGCGCCAGTCCAGCCAATAAAAGCCTTCAGGTGTGCGTTTGTCGCCTTCTATCAGTTTCGGCCCTTTTTTCGCTCCCTTGCCCAAGGAAATGCGATAGCTCTTGAGCGGCTTGCCGTCGGCGATCAACTGCAGTCGATGAGCCGATTTGAGTACCAGTACTTTTTCGATCATCGGGGTATTCGACGGCGTCACGGTGGTCACGAATGACGCTTGCGAGACTGTGACGAATGACAGGCAGAACAGGGCAAGCAACCAGCGCATTGAAACGATTCCCCAAGAGTGACGCAGATACATAAGTTATAGATATTGTGCAGATGTCGCCTGCGCCCTGTGTATCGGCCGGCGTCGAAATTAAGTGATAGCAGGTTGAGCCAACGGTGGGATCGATTCCGAACGAACCGGATACACCTCATCACGCCGATCAGCGAAGAAGCATTCTAAGGTACGCCCCACCGTGCGGAAAGCCAGCTCGTCCCATGGAATGTCGGCTTCGTCGAATAGTTGCACTTCCAGGCTTTCCGGGCCGGCAGCAAAATCCAGATCGGCCAGTTCGGCGCGATAAAACACATGCACCTGGCTGATGTGTGGCACGTCGATCAGGGTATAGATGCTCAGGTTGCGCACCCGGGCGCAGGCTTCCTCGGCAGTTTCGCGGATAGCGGCCTGCTCGATGGTCTCGCCGTTTTCCATGAACCCGGCGGGCAGGGTCCAGTAACCGAGTCTCGGTTCGATGGCGCGGCGACAGAGCAGCACTTTAGTGCCCCAGGTCGCGACACAGCCGGCGACGATGTTGGGGTTCTGATAGTGAATGGTCTGACAGCTATCACAGACAAATCGCAGCCGCGAGTCGCCCTCGGGAATGCGCTGGGTCACCGGGTTACCGCACTGGCTGCAAAATTTCATGCTTGGGTTCCTGAAGGCTGCGCCTATCTTGGCGTGCAGCGGTGTCGGTCGGCAAGTTGTCGTTTCGCGACATGGGCCGGCGAGGGGGTTGGGCGGCTGCAATGATTGGTGCATGATGCAGGGTAAGGCACAGATCGAGAACACTCATGCTGGACGAGCTACTGCATAGGGTAAGCAACCACACACCGCGAACGCTGGAGACCGACAAACGTTTCCCCGAGGCCGCCGTTCTGGTGCCGATCACCCGCAGTGACGAGCCGGAACTGGTGCTGACCCTGCGTGCCAGCGGCCTCTCGACCCACGGCGGCGAAGTCGCCTTCCCCGGCGGGCGTCGCGACCAGGAAGACCCTGACCTGATCTTCACCGCCTTGCGCGAAGCCGAAGAAGAAATCGGCCTGCCGCCCGGACTGGTCGAAGTCATCGGCCCGCTCAGCCCATTGATCTCGTTGCACGGCATCAAGGTCACGCCTTATGTGGGTGTGATTCCGGATTTCGTCGAGTACCAGCCCAACGACGCGGAAATTGCCGCGGTGTTCAGCGTCCCGTTGGAATTCTTCCGCTCAGACCCTCGCGACCACACCCATCGCATCGACTATCAGGGCCGCAGTTGGTACGTGCCGAGTTATCGTTACGGTGAGTACAAGATCTGGGGGCTGACGGCGATCATGATCGTCGAGTTGATCAACCTGCTCTATGACACGAAAATCAACCTGCATCAGCCGCCGAAAAGCTTTATCAATACCTGAAGCCATCGTTCGAATGGCCCAGCACCGTGAGCCCTGAGGAAAACAAGATGAAATACCGCTTGGGCGACGCCCGTGTCGAGACCCATCCACAGAGCTGGGTGGCCCCCAATGCTGTGCTGGTGGGCAAGGTCAAACTGGAAGAGGGCGCCAACGTCTGGTTCAACGCCGTGCTGCGCGGCGACAACGAACTGATCCTGATCGGCAAGAACAGCAACGTCCAGGACGGCACGGTGATGCACACCGACATGGGTTACCCGCTGACCATCGGCACGGGTGTGACCATTGGCCATAACGCCATGTTGCACGGTTGCACGGTTGGCGATTACAGCCTGATCGGCATCAACGCGGTGATTCTTAACGGCGCGAAGATCGGCAAGAACTGCATCATCGGCGCCAACTCGCTGATTGGTGAAGGCAAGGAAATTCCCGATGGCTCGCTGGTCATGGGGTCGCCGGGCAAGGTCGTGCGTGAGCTCACCGAGCCGCAGAAAAAGATGCTCGAAGCCAGCGCCGCCCACTATGTGCACAACGCTCAGCGATATGCCCGTGATCTGGTTGAGCAGGAAGAATGACCACGCCCGAAAGACCTGTTGCCTCGCCATGCGTGAGCATTTGTGCGCTGGATGAGGATGACATTTGCACTGGCTGCCAGCGTACGGTTGAAGAGATTACGCGCTGGAGCCGGATGTGCAACGACGAGCGGCGGTTGGTGTTGGGGTTGTGTCATGAACGGGCGAAGGCGAGTGGGTTGGTGTGGATGATTCCTTCGAAATCGTGAACAACTTGAGAATTCCCTCACCCTAGCCCTCCCCCAGAGGGAGAGGGGATTGACCGAGGTGTTTATTCGAGCTACGTCGACCTGAACTATCGAGTCGAACTCGAGTTTTGAAAAGCCCCCCGATCTGCGCCCTTTCCCCAAAAGGGAGTGGAGACTGAACGGGTTGTTTGTTCGGGCTACACCGACTTGCGATTGCGCGCCGAACTCTAATTTTGAACGGCTCGCAGATCTGCTCCCTTTCCCCCTCGCCCCCTTGGGGGAGAGGGCTGGGGTGAGGGGGTGGCTCTTGATCTACCGCTCCAGTAACCTGTGCGCCAATCTGACAGGTCGCCCCCATGATTTTCCTCATCGCCTACATCAGCAGCGTTGTTCTCATCAACTTCGCTTTCTCCACCGCACCGCACCTGGACATCATCTGGTCGGCGTGGGGCGGGCTGGTGTTCGTGCTGCGGGACATGGTGCAAACCCGGTTCGGCCACGGCGCAATCGTTGCCATGCTGGCAGCGCTGGTGCTGTCTTACGTCACCTCCGACCCGTCTATTGCGCTGGCCAGCGCCACCGCTTTCGCGGTCTCCGAATGCATCGACTGGCTGGTGTTCAGCATCACCAAGCGGCCGTTACGCGACCGCTTGTGGATCAGTTCGGCGCTGAGCATTCCCCTCGATACTTTCATCTTCTTCGGCATGATCGACCTGCTGACGCCGCCGGTCATCATCACCGCGCTGGCCTCGAAGTTTGCTGGTGTCACCGCGGTTTGGCTGATCATGGCCTGGCGCGATCGCAAACAGGCTGTCGCCAGCTGAAGCCAAACCCTCGGGTTCATGTAAAATGCCGCGCTTTCTCCCCATGGAAAGCGCGCATGGCGACGCTTTCCTCGATGATCCGCTTCTTTGAGGACCTGAGATGACCCGTATCGGAACTCCATTGTCGCCAACCGCGACCCGCGTATTGCTGTGTGGCTGTGGTGAGTTGGGCAAGGAAGTGGTGATCGAGCTGCAACGTCTGGGCGTTGAAGTGATTGCCGTCGACCGTTACGCCAATGCGCCGGCCATGCAGGTCGCCCATCGCAGCCACGTGATCAACATGCTCGACGGCGCCGCACTGCGTTCAGTGATCGAAGCCGAAAAGCCGCACTTCATCGTGCCGGAAATCGAAGCCATCGCCACTGCCACCTTGGTCGAACTTGAAGCCGAAGGCTTTACCGTCATCCCGACTGCCCGCGCCGCGCAATTGACCATGAACCGCGAAGGTATCCGTCGACTGGCCGCCGAAGAGCTGGACCTGCCGACCTCGCCGTACCACTTCGCCGATACCTTTGAGGACTACAGTAAAGCCGTTGAAGACCTGGGTTTCCCATGTGTCGTCAAACCGGTGATGAGTTCGTCGGGCAAGGGCCAGAGCCTGCTGCGCAGCGCCGATGACGTGCAGAAAGCCTGGGACTACGCGCAAGAGGGCGGTCGTGCCGGCAAAGGTCGGGTGATCATCGAAGGCTTCATCGATTTCGACTACGAAATCACCCTGCTGACCGTGCGTCACATCGGTGGCACTACGTTCTGCGCGCCGGTGGGGCATCGTCAGGAGAAGGGCGACTATCAGGAATCCTGGCAGCCACAAGCCATGAGTCCGGTTGCGCTGGCGGAATCCGAGCGTGTTGCCAAAGCGGTAACCGAGGCGTTGGGTGGCCGTGGTCTGTTTGGCGTCGAGCTGTTCATCAAAGGTGATCAGGTGTGGTTCAGCGAAGTCTCGCCGCGTCCGCATGACACTGGTCTGGTGACGCTGATTTCGCAGGATCTGTCGCAGTTCGCCCTGCATGCCCGGGCAATCCTAGGCTTGCCGGTGCCGCTGATCCGTCAGTTCGGCCCATCAGCTTCGGCGGTGATTCTGGTGGAAGGGCAGTCGACCCAGACTGCATTCGCCAACCTTGGGGCTGCGCTGAGCGAGCCGGATACGGCGTTGCGTTTGTTCGGTAAGCCTGAGGTGAATGGTCAGCGCCGGATGGGCGTGGCATTGGCGCGGGATGAGTCGATTGATGCGGCGCGTGCTAAAGCGACTCGTGCTGCTCAGGCTGTTGTTGTAGAACTCTAAGACCGAGTCGCGGCATTCGCGAGCAAGCTCGCTCCCACAGGTTCGGCGGTGTTCACACATTTTGTGCGCGACACGGACACTGTGGGAGCGAGCTTGCTCGCGAAGCTTTTACTTCTGATTCAGGCAATCTGATTCAGGTCGTTATTGCGCGTTTCCTTCAGACACAGCACCGCGATCAAGCTGATCACTGCCGCCACCGAAACATACCCGCCTACGTAACTCAAACCACCCATCGCCACCAGTTTCTGCGCAAAGAACGGCGCCGCCGAGGCCCCGACAATACCGCCGAGGTTGTACGCCGCCGACGCGCCGGTATAGCGCACGTGCGTCGGGAACAGCTCCGGCAACAACGCGCCCATCGGCGCGAACGTCACGCCCATCAAGAACAGCTCGATGCACAGAAACAGCGCCACGCCCCAGGTCGAGCCCTGAGTCAGCAGCGGCTCCATCAGAAACCCCGAAAGAATCGCCAGCACACCGCCGATGATCAGCACCGGTTTGCGTCCATAACGGTCGCTGGCCCAAGCCGACAGTGGCGTCGCAGCCGCCATGAACAGCACGGCAAAACACAGCAAGCCGAGGAATGTCTCACGGCTGTAACCCAGGGTGGATACGCCGTAGCTCAGGGAAAATACCGTGGAGATATAGAACAGCGCATAACACACCACCATTGCTGCCGCGCCCAACAGGGTCGGCGCCCAATGCTGGCTGAACAGTTCGACCAGTGGCAGTTTGACCCGCTCCTGGCGCGCCATGGCATTGGCGAACACTGGCGTTTCGTGGAGTTTCAGACGTACATACAGACCGACCATCACCAGCGCTGCGCTGAGCAGAAACGGAATGCGCCAGCCCCAACTGCGGAATTGCTCGTCGTCCAGCGTCATGGCCAGCGTCAGGAACAGGCCATTGGCGGCGAGGAAGCCAATCGAAGGGCCGAGCTGTGGAAACATGCCGAACCAGGCTCGCTTGCCCTTCGGCGCATTTTCTGTGGCCAGCAGCGCGGCGCCACCCCATTCGCCTCCCAACCCAAGTCCTTGGCCGAATCGTAGAACGCAAAGCAGGATCGGCGCCCAGGCCCCGATGCTGGCGTAACCCGGCAGCACACCAATTAGCGTGGTGCAGACACCCATCAACAGCAGCGAGGCGACCAGTGTCGATTTGCGCCCGATGCGATCACCGAAGTGACCGAACAGCGCCGAACCCAATGGTCGAGCGAGGAAGGCGATGCCAAAGGTGAGAAACGCCGAGAGCATCTGCGCGGTGCCGGACGTTTGCGGAAAGAATACCGGCCCGATCACCAGTGCGGCAGCCGTGGCGTAGACATAGAAGTCGTAGAACTCGATTGCGGTGCCGATAAAACTCGCCGTCGCTACGCGGGTGGCGGAGTTGGTCGGTTGGGCAGGCGCGGTTTCGCTGAAAGCGGTACTGGTCGTCATGCGGTGATCCCTGACAGTCATGAGCTCCGGTGGAGCGAATTATTATGGTTGAGCACCCAGGGATGTGGGATGAGACGCGAGCGCTGTTTCGAGTAGGAACAGTCGTCGGAGTGAAGCGGAAATTGCCAAAACCTGTTTTGTGCTGGGTAAGCACAAGGTTCGGCGAGGCTTGGGTAAGCCAGCTCGATTATAGGAAGGTGGCTAACGATTGAACAAGAGCAAAGATCGTCCGAATGCGGCCCGATGTTTTGATCTTTATCTGGCAGGCGCCAATGCTGGAACCAAGCTCGTATGCCAGATCAGCACCTTACTCACCCGGTTCTCCTCGGTCTCGAGAATCTCCAACCGATAACGGCCGATCTTCAGGCAAACCGCGCTCTCTGGAATGGTCTCCAGCGCCTCGGTTACCAAGCCATTAAGGGTTTTTGGCCCATCGCTAGGCAAGTGCCAACCCAGGCACTTGTTCAACTCACGGATCGAGGCGGTGCCGTCGATCATCATGCGGCCATCGGCTTGCGGGTGAATGTGCGGATTATCGAGGCTGTGCTCGCTTTCGAATTCACCGACGATCTCTTCAAGAATGTCTTCCAGCGTCACGATGCCAAGCACTTCGCCGTATTCGTCGACCACCATGCCCAGGCGTCGCTGCTGCTTGTGAAAGTTGAGCAGTTGCAGTTGCAGCGGCGTGCTTTCCGGCACGAAGTACGGCTCGTAACTGGCGGCCAGCAGCGCTTCGCGGGTCAGGTCGTCATTGTCCAGCAGGTGACGAATCTGCCGGGTGTTGAGCACCGCTTCAACCTGGTTGATATCACTGTGGAACAGCGGCAGGCGCGTACGCTTGGTGTTGCGCAGCTGTTCGATGATTTCTTCGATCGGGTCGTCGAGGTTGATACCGTCGACGTCACTGCGTGGCACCAGAATGTCGTTGACTGTAATGTTGTCCAACGCGTGGATGCCCGATACCGGGTGCGCGCGAACCGGGTGCTCCGAATCATCGTGACGATCAGCCGGCGCATCGTCTTCGCTTTGCTGCACGACCTGGACTTTGCGCACAAACGGCGTCATCAGCAAAGCGCTGATACGGCTGAGCAGCCAGGCGAACGGATAAATGATTTTCAGCGGCACGGCCAGTAGCGAATTGCCAAACGCCAGCACGGCATCCGGATAACGCTGGGCGAGGGTGCGCGGGAAGTAATCGGCAAACACCAGCAACACCGCGCCGACACCCAGGCAAGCCGCCCACGGGCCGTTTTCTTCACAAAGGAAAATCGCCAGCAACGTGGCGATCACCACGGCGAGCGCACGGCACAGGGTATTGCAGAGGATCAGGCTTTCGAGCGGGAAGCTCAGCTTCGCCAGCGGTTTATCGCTGGCGCGCGAGGCCGTGCGTTGTGCGAGCAGGTGCTGCTGCGCGATTTCGACCGCGGTAAACAGCCCCGACCATAAAACCAGCAGGAAAAATACCGTGAGCATCGGCCCTATGGGCAAAGCGTCCATTTATGCCGCCCGTCAGATGTGCAGAATGTATTCACGAACCAGTTTGCTGCCGAAATACGCCAACATCAGCAGGCAGAAACCGGCGAGAGTCCAGCGGATCGCCTTGTGGCCACGCCAGCCGAGACGGTTGCGGCCCCACAACAGCACGCTGAACACGATCCAGGCCAGGCACGCCAGCAAGGTCTTGTGCACCAGATGCTGGGCAAACAGGTTCTCGACGAACAGCCAGCCGGAGATCAGCGACAGCGACAGCAGCGTCCAGCCAGCCCACAGGAAGCCGAACAGCAGGCTTTCCATGGTTTGCAACGGCGGGAAGTTTTTGATCAGCCCGGATGGGTGCTTGTGCTTGAGTTGGTGGTCTTGCACCAGCAGCAGCAAGGCCTGGAACACCGCAATGGTGAACATGCCGTAGGCGAGGATCGACAATAGAATGTGCGCGAGGATGCCTGGCTCTTCATCGATGATCTGCACCGTGCCGGTCGGCGCGAACTGCGCCAGCAACACGGTGATCGCACCCAGCGGGAACAACAACACCAGCAGGTTCTCCACCGGAATCCGCGAGCAGGCGATCAGCGTCAGGGCGATCACTGCCGCCGCGATAAGACTGGAGGCGCTGAAGAAATCCAGGCCCAGACCGATCGGGGTCAGCAAATGAGTGAGCAGGCTGGCGCTGTGGGCCACCACGGCGAGGACGCCGAGGGTAACCAGCAGACGCTTGTTCGCCTTGGCGCCGGTGGCCAGACGAGTGCTCTGATAAAGGGTCGCAGCGGCATATAGAAGGGCGGCGGCGAGGGTAGTCAGCAAACTGGGTGACAAGGGGAGCATAAATCCTGTTAGGCAAGCCCGAAAGGGGCTGAGTTTGGCATAGAACCGCCATGACACGAAAGACTCAGGAAGCTGACAGCGAGGTGTCCGCCAGACGCAGTCTTCGCTATAATCCGCGACCTGCCCACGCCGCAGGCTCGCCGAGCACATGTTGATTCCGGTCTGGGCCGCCATTATCCCGGTCTACACAGGGCCTGAAAGGATCGCGCAATGTTTGAAAACTTAACCGACCGTCTCTCGCAGACGCTGCGCCATGTCACCGGCAAGGCGAAGCTGACTGAAGACAATATCAAAGACACCCTGCGTGAAGTGCGCATGGCGTTGCTCGAGGCAGACGTCGCCCTGCCGGTAGTCAAGGACTTCGTCAATTCGGTCAAGGAGCGCGCTGTCGGCACTGAGGTGTCGCGCAGCCTGACGCCGGGCCAGGCGTTCGTGAAGATCGTCCAGGCCGAACTCGAAAGCCTGATGGGCGCAGCCAACGAAGACTTGAACCTGAGCGCCGTGCCGCCCGCCGTCATTCTGATGGCCGGTCTGCAGGGTGCCGGTAAAACCACCACCGCAGGCAAACTGGCGCGCTTCCTTAAAGAGCGCAAGAAGAAGTCGGTCATGGTTGTGTCGGCGGACGTTTACCGCCCGGCGGCGATCAAACAGCTGGAAATGCTCGCCGCTGAAGTTGGTGTGACCTTCTTTCCGTCTGACCTGAGCCAGAAGCCGGTCGACATTGCCAGCGCAGCTATTAAAGAAGCGAAACTGAAATTCATCGACGTGGTCATCGTCGACACCGCCGGTCGTCTGCACATCGACGAGGAGATGATGGGCGAGATCAAGGCGCTACACGCCGCGATCAATCCGGTCGAAACCCTGTTCGTGGTCGATGCCATGACTGGCCAGGACGCCGCCAATACGGCCAAGGCCTTTGGTGATGCACTGCCGCTGACCGGTGTGATCCTGACCAAGGTCGACGGCGATGCGCGCGGTGGTGCCGCCCTGTCGGTGCGCGCCATCACCGGCAAGCCGATCAAGTTCATCGGTATGGGCGAGAAGAGCGAAGCGCTCGATCCGTTCCATCCTGAGCGTATTGCTTCGCGGATTCTCGGCATGGGCGACGTGCTCAGCCTGATCGAACAGGCTGAAGCGACGCTCGACAAGGACAAGGCCGACAAGCTGGCCAAAAAGCTGAAGAAGGGTAAAGGCTTCGATCTCGAAGACTTCCGCGATCAGCTGCAACAGATGAAAAACATGGGCGGCCTCGGCGGGCTCATGGACAAACTGCCGAGCATCGGCGGCGTCAACCTGTCGCAAATGGGCAATGCCCAGACTGCCGCAGAGAAGCAGTTCAAACAGATGGAAGCCATCATCAACTCCATGACCCCGGCCGAGCGCCGCGACCCTGAGCTGATCAGCGGTTCGCGCAAACGCCGGATCGCCATGGGTTCTGGCACTCAGGTGCAGGACATCGGTCGCTTGATCAAGCAGCACAAGCAGATGCAGAAGATGATGAAGAAATTCACCGCCAAAGGCGGAATGGCGAAAATGATGCGCGGCATGGGCGGTATGTTGCCCGGCGGCGGCATGCCAAAGATGTAAAGACTTCGCCGGTCGTCGCGCCGGCGCATACCCTGCAAGGATGCAGGATCAACAGCAAACCCGCACTCGGCGGGAGCTGACTGGCCGTTTTAAACGACGGCTCTATAGCAAATCTGCATGGCGTCCGATAGGCCGCCGGAAAAAGACATTTGCAAAAGTCCGGATATTCCTTAGAATATGCGGCCTTTCGGGCACCTATGCCCGCTGTGCCTTTAGATTTGCAGCACCGACTACAGGAACGATGTTCACATGCTAACAATCCGTCTTGCCCTTGGCGGCTCCAAAAAGCGCCCGTTTTACCATCTGACCGTAACCGACTCGCGCAACCCGCGTGACGGTTCCCACAAAGAACAGGTTGGTTTCTTCAACCCTGTTGCCCGTGGTCAGGAAGTTCGTCTGTCCGTGAACCAAGAGCGCGTAGCCTACTGGCTGAGCGTTGGTGCACAACCTTCTGAGCGCGTTGCTCAGTTGTTGAAGGAAACTGCCAAGGCTGCGGCCTGAGCAATATGAACGCGACGCCTGCTGTTGCCGATGATTTGATCGTTATTGGCAAAATTTATTCTGTTCATGGCGTTCGCGGCGAAGTGAAGGTTTATTCCTTTACTGATCCGACTGAAAACCTGTTGCAGTACAAAACCTGGACGCTAAAGCGCGAAGGCAATGTCAAGCAGGTCGAGCTGGTCAGTGGACGCGGGATCGATAAGTTCCTGGTCGCAAAGCTCAAGGGTCTTGATGATCGTGAAGAAGCTCGCCTTCTGTCCGGTTACGAGATCTGCGTGCCGCGCAACCTGTTCGCTGAATTGACCGACGGTGAGTACTACTGGTACCAGCTGGAAGGTCTGAAGGTCATCGATCAACTGGGGCAATTGCTCGGGAAAATCGACCATCTTCTGGAAACCGGCGCCAATGATGTAATGGTAGTCAAGCCTTGCGCTGGCAGCCTGGATGATCGCGAACGCCTGTTGCCCTATACGGAGCAATGTGTGTTGGCAGTCGACCTCGCAGCGGGCGAGATGAAGGTGGATTGGGACGCGGACTTCTAAGCGTGGCTAACTTGCGCGTAGAAGTGATCAGTTTGTTTCCCGAGATGTTTTCCGCCATTGGCGACTACGGCATCACCAGTCGTGCGGTCAAACAGGGGCTCTTGCAGCTGACCTGTTGGAATCCCCGAGATTACACGACGGATCGGCATCACACTGTGGACGATCGCCCGTTTGGCGGTGGTCCGGGCATGGTGATGAAGATCAAGCCCCTGGAAGATGCGCTGGCTCAGGCCAAGGCAGCAGCCGGGGAGGCGGCGAAGGTTATTTACCTGTCCCCCCAAGGCCGTCAACTGAATCAGTCGGCGGTACGCGAGTTGGCACAATCGGATGCATTGATCCTGATTGCCGGCCGCTATGAAGGCATTGACGAGCGCTTTATTGAGGCTCATGTCGATGAAGAGTGGTCGATTGGCGACTATGTACTGTCTGGCGGTGAGCTGCCGGCCATGGTCCTGATCGATGCGGTTACACGGCTGCTGCCTGGAGCTTTAGGGCATGCGGACTCCGCTGAGGAAGATTCCTTTACGGATGGTTTGCTGGATTGCCCGCACTACACCCGACCTGAGGTGTATGCGGATCAGCGTGTTCCCGACGTGTTTCTAAGTGGCAATCACGCTCATATACGGCGTTGGCGTTTACAGCAGTCACTTGGTAGGACCTATGAACGACGCGCCGATCTT
>NZ_JBIWAL010000073.1:0-416 GCF_044760045.1 Pseudomonas sp. NPDC098747
AATCATAAAGACTAAGAGTTCGATAAACAACAAAATACTTATCAGCAGCCCCAAGAACTGAAGTTTTAACGGAATAGTACATTATGTCGGCGACTCAAAATTACGGCACTGGCCGTCGCAAGACCGCAACCGCACGCGTTTTCCTGCGTCCGGGTACTGGTAATATCTCCATCAACAACCGTTCGCTGGAAAACTTCTTCGGCCGCGAAACTGCCCGCATGGTAGTTCGCCAGCCGCTGGAGCTGACTGAGACTGTCGAGAAGTTCGACATCTACGTCACCGTGATCGGTGGTGGTGTAAGTGGTCAGGCTGGCGCAATCCGCCACGGCATCACTCGCGCTCTGATGTAATTTTACGAATCCCTGCGTGGCGCTTTTAGCAAAGCTTGGTTTGTTAATCTCGTATGCCGTTAATTT
>NZ_JBIWAL010000073.1:426-11022 GCF_044760045.1 Pseudomonas sp. NPDC098747
AAATATACGTCACCCACATAGATCTACAAGAAAGATCACACTCTTTCCCAAAACGACACTCAAACAATCTAGCTCTGATGGACTACGACGAAACCCTGCGTGGCGCTCTGCGCAAAGCTGGCTTCGTTACTCGCGACGCCCGTGAAGTTGAACGTAAGAAAGTTGGTCTGCGTAAAGCGCGTAAGCGTCCGCAGTACTCGAAGCGTTAATTCCGCTTCCGCGTTCAAAAGAACGCCCGCCTCCTCACGGAAGCGGGCGTTTTTTTATGCCTGCGATTTATCAAAAGAATTGCGCTGTGACAACTTGCCACATTCGTAGAACCCCTATACTGCAAGGCTTGAGGGGGAGAGCTCCGGGTAATTCCCTTGTCAGAACTGGGGCTTTTCATTACCATCTCGGCAAAATTTTTATAAGTAACATTGATTTATTTAGTAGACGCCTGATTTAACAGGCCACAAAAGCTGATGGGAGAGGACTGAATGAGCAATGACGGCGTGAATGCAGGCCGGCGTCGCTTCTTGGTAGCAGCCACATCCGTGGTGGGTGCTGCAGGAGCGGTGGGGGCTGCGGTCCCGTTCGTGGGGTCATGGTTTCCCAGTGCCAAGGCGAAAGCCGCCGGTGCACCGGTGAAAGTGAATGTCAGCAAAATCGAGCCAGGACAGCAGATGATTGCTGAGTGGCGCGGTCAGCCGGTGTTCATTGTCCGCCGTACCGAGGAAATCCTGGGGAATCTAAAAAAGATCGAGGGCCAGCTCTCCGATCCGACCTCCAAAAACTCCACGCAACCTACTTATGTCGACCCTGAAGTGCGTTCGATCAAGCCGGAAATTCTCCTGCTGATCGGGATTTGCACGCACTTGGGTTGCTCACCGACCTTCCGTCCCGAAGTGGCACCTGCGGATCTGGGTAAAGACTGGGTAGGCGGTTATTTCTGCCCTTGCCACGGTTCCCACTACGATCTGGCTGGCCGCGTCTACAAGTCGCAACCTGCTCCTTTGAACCTGCCAGTTCCCCCTAATTCCTATGAGACATATGACCTGATTGTCATTGGCGTCGATACGGAGAAAGCGTGATGAGCAAGTTCATGGATTGGGTTGATGCGCGCTTCCCCGCTACAAAAATGTGGGAAGACCATCTCAGCAAGTATTACGCTCCAAAAAACTTTAACTTCTTCTACTTTTTCGGCTCGCTCGCGCTGCTGGTTCTGGTTAACCAGATCGTCACCGGTGTCTGGCTGACGATGAGCTATACCCCGTCGGCAGAAGAGGCGTTTGCTTCGGTCGAATACATCATGCGCGACGTCGAGTACGGCTCGATCCTGCGTCTGCTGCACTCCACTGGCGCTTCGGCGTTTTTCATCGTGGTCTATCTGCACATGTTCCGTGGCTTGCTCTACGGCTCGTACCAGAAACCGCGTGAGCTGGTCTGGGTGTTCGGCATGCTGATCTACCTGGCGCTGATGGCCGAAGCTTTCATGGGGTATCTGCTGCCGTGGGGCCAGATGTCCTACTGGGGTGCCCAGGTGATCATCTCGCTGTTCGGTGCGATTCCGTTGATCGGCGACGACCTGACTCAGTGGATTCGTGGTGACTACCTGATCTCCGGGATCACCCTGAACCGCTTCTTCGCCTTGCACGTTGTGGCCCTGCCGATCGTGATTCTCGGTCTGGTGGTGCTGCACATTCTGGCGCTGCACGAAGTCGGTTCGAACAACCCCGACGGCGTCGATATCAAGAAGCACAAAGACGAAAACGGCATACCGCTGGACGGCATTCCTTTCCATCCGTACTACACCGTGAAAGACATTGTCGGTGTCGTGGTGTTCCTGTTCATCTTCTGCTTCATTGTGTTCTTCTTCCCGGAAATGGGTGGCTACTTCCTCGAAAAGCCGAACTTCGAGCCGGCTAACCCGTTCAAGACGCCAGAGCACATTGCGCCGGTTTGGTACTTCACGCCGTACTACGCGATCCTGCGGGCGATCCCTGACAAGCTCATGGGCGTGATCGCCATGGGTGCGGCCATTGCAGTGCTGTTTGTCCTGCCGTGGCTTGATCGCAGTCCGGTCAAGTCGATGCGCTACAAAGGCTGGATGAGCAAAATTTGGCTGGTGGTGTTCTGCATTTCGTTCGTGATCCTTGGCGTTCTTGGCGTTCTGTCGCCAACCCCGGGTCGCACGTTGCTGTCGCAGGTCTGCACCTTCCTGTACTTCGCGTACTTCATTCTGATGCCGTTCTACACCAGGCTCGAGAAGACCAAAAAGGTTCCGGATAGGGTGACTGGCTGATGAAAAAGTTATTTTTTGCTCTGATTTTTGCTGCTTTGCCTGTCCTGTCCTTTGCCTCTGAGCAGAGTGGTCCGGAACTGGAAAAAGTCGACATCGACGTTTCCGACAAGGCTGCCCTGCAGGATGGCGCGCGTACCTTTGCCAACTATTGCATGGGTTGTCACAGTGCCAAGTTCCAGCGTTACGAGCGGGTTGCCGATGATCTGGGCGTACCTCACGAACTGATGCTGGAGAAGCTGGTGTTCACTGGCGCCAAGATCGGCGATCACATGAACATCGGCATGCAGCCGGCTGACGCCAAGACCTGGTTCGGCGCAGCGCCGCCGGATCTGACTCTGGTGGCACGCGTTCGTGGCACTGATTGGCTCTACGGCTACCTGAAGTCGTTCTACGAGGATCCGGCGCGTCCATGGGGCGTGAACAACAAGGTCTTCCCGAACGTCGGTATGCCTAACGTGCTGGTCGGCCTGCAAGGTCGTCAGGTCGTGGGCTGCAAACAGGTGCAGATCGTTGAGGATGGCAAGAAGCAATATGATCCGCTGACCGGTACGCCTCTGACTCATGAAGCGTGCGATCAACTGACCATCGTGCCGAAGTCCGGTGCTCTGAACGAAGAGCAGTTCGATGAGAAGGTCAAGAATCTGGTAACCTTCCTGGCTTACTCGGCTAACCCGGTTAAGCTGCAACATCAGCGCATCGGTACTTATGTCTTGCTCTACCTGGCGTTCTTCTTTGTGTTCGCCTATCTGCTCAAGCGTGAATACTGGAAAGACGTGCACTGATACGCTTCAAGCATTGCTGTTAATCGCGCGCGCCCAAGGGCGCCTCCGACAACGTAACGCCTGGTAAGCCAGGTGTTGCGGGAGGCGCCCTTTGGGCGCGCGCGTTTTTCCGGTTCCGATAATTTCAACAAGCGAGGAGGATCGCCATGGGCGTGACCAATCGGTTGGCCTGTTACTCCGACCCCGCCGACCACTATTCCCACCGAGTGCGCATTGTGCTTGCAGAGAAGGGTGTCAGCGCCGAGATCATTTATGTGGAAGCTGGTCGCCAGCCGCCTAAGCTGATTGAGGTCAACCCTTACGGAAGTCTGCCGACGCTGGTCGATCGCGACCTGGCGTTGTGGGAGTCGACCGTGGTGATGGAATATCTGGATGAGCGTTACCCGCACCCGCCGTTGCTGCCGGTTTACCCGGTTGCGCGTGCCAACAGCCGACTGCTGATTCATCGCATTCAGCGTGACTGGTGTGGTCTGGTGGATCTGATTCTTGATCCTAAAAGCAAGGAAGCCGCGCGAGTCGTGGCGCGCAAGGAATTGCGCGAAAGCCTGACGGGCGTGTCGCCGTTGTTTGCCGACAAGCCGTTTTTCCTCAGTGAGGAACAAAGTCTGGTGGATTGCTGCCTATTGCCAATACTCTGGCGTTTGCCGATTCTGGGTATTGAACTGCCGCGGCCTGCCAAGCCGTTGCTTGATTACATGGAGCGCTCGTTTGCGCGTGAGGCTTTCCAGGCGAGTCTGTCTGGTGTCGAACGCGACATGCGCTAAGGCTTAAGGAGCCGCTATGAACTCCAGTCGACCTTATTTGGTCCGCGCGCTCTACGAGTGGATTGTGGATAACGATTGCACCCCGCACATGCTGGTTAATTCCGAGTACCCGGCCGTGCAGGTGCCGCAGGGTTTCGCCAGTGACGGGCAGATCGTCCTGAACATCTCGCCAAGTGCTGTGCGTCATCTGCACATGGACAACGACGTGGTGACCTTTGAGGGGCGCTTCGGTGGCGTCCCGCACAGTCTGTACGTGCCGATCAGCGCGATCCTGGGTATTTACGCCCGGGAGAACGGTCAGGGCATGGTGTTCGATATCGAGTCGCCGATGGGTGACGAAGACGATGTCGAGCAGGACGATGATCTGCCGCCACCAGACAGCGAGCCTCCGCGCCCAAGCGGCCGGCCAAGTCTGAAAGTGGTGAAATAAAAAAAGGCGATCCAGATGGATCGCCTTTTTTCTTGCCTGTTTTACAACAGGGTCAATCGATGTATTCGAACAGCTTCACAATCTTCTGCACGCCCGATACGCCTTGCACCAGGTTGGTTGCCTGAGTGGCTTCCTGCTTGGTCAGCAGGCCCAGCAGATAGACGATGCCGTTCTCGGTAACGACCTTGATGCGCGAGCCGGGAATGCTGGCGTCGGTGAGCATCTGGGTTTTGATCTTGGAAGTCAGCCAAGTGTCGTTCTGGCGCGCCAGGAAGCCGGACGGCGGTATGACCTGCAGTTCGTTATGCACGGTTTTTACCCGTTGAACGGCGGCTGCCGCCTGCTCGGCCTTGGCTTTCAAGTCTGCGCGCGGCGTTTGACCGGCCAGCAGCACGACGCCGTTGAAGCTGGTGACGACGACGTGCGAATCGTTGTCCAGTGCCGGGTCGGCCTTGGCCACGTTCACACCCACTTTGGTTTCGATCAGCGAGTCGTCGATCTTGCTGCCGAAGGTGCGGGTGCCGCGGTCGTCATCAATCGGCGCTTCGCGGCTGGCATTCACCACCGAGGTGCAGCCGCTGATGCCGAGGCACAGGGTCAAGGCCAGAAGGCCAAGGCGATTAGGGGTCATTCTTCACTCCCGAACAGTTGGCTGTCGATCAGATCGCAGAGGCAATGGATCGCCAGCAAGTGGACTTCTTGAATACGTGCAGTGACGTTGGCCGGTACGCGAATCTCGACGTCTTCGGGCAACAGCAGTGACGCCATGCCGCCGCCATCGCGTCCGGTCATAGCTACGACAATCATTTCGCGATCATGTGCGGCCTGGATCGCTTGAATAATGTTCGCCGAGTTACCGCTGGTCGAAATCGCCAGCAACACATCGCCTGGCTGACCGAGTGCACGGATTTGCTTGGAGAAGACTTCGTTGTAGCTGTAGTCGTTGGCGATCGAGGTAATCGTCGACGTATCAGTGGTCAGGGCGATGGCCGGCAGGCTCGGGCGCTCGCGCTCGAAGCGGTTGAGCAGCTCCGAGGAGAAGTGCTGGGCGTCGCCGGCAGAGCCGCCATTGCCGCACGAAAGCATTTTGCCCTCGTTGAGCAGGGCATTGACCATGATCTGGCTGGCTTGCTCGATGTGCGGTGCAAGTACGTCCATCGCCTGTTGCTTGGTGTCGATACTGGCCTGAAAAAGCTGGCGAATTCGCGATTGCATGTCCATCTGTGTGACCTTAAGTAGCGCGGCTGTTCGGCACATGAATGTGCAGCCCGCAAAGCAAAGAGCAAAAGTTGTCGGGTGGAAATGTCCGGGTTGGCGGCAGGCGATCAACTGTCGAAAGCATTCTGCAACCAGTTCAGCTGACTCGGATGGCTATCGATGGCCACCACGTCGAAGCGGCAGGGGGAATTGGCCCAACGCGACTCGCGCTGAAGAAAATACTGCGCAGCGAAAATCAGTTTCTGCTGCTTGCGCCCATCGATGCTAGCGAGCGCGCCACCCCATTGAGTGTTTTTTCTGTAGCGAACTTCAACGAATACTACTGTATCGCCATCAAGCATGACCAGATCAAGCTCGCCGCGTTTACATAACCAGTTCTGCGCCAACAGGCGCAGCCCCTGATTTTGTAGATGTTCGAGCGCTTGGCGCTCGGCATCCTTGCCGCTTTGCGAGCGTGACCTGTCAGGCATTAGCGCTGGGTGTCCGGCAGGCGCTGAACTTGGCCGCTGACGAACTGGGCCCAAGGCAGCTGGCGCACAATACGCTGAGTCTGGGTCATGCTGAGGCTGCCCGACTGACCTTCAATGCGGCTGTCCGGCAGGGCTTTGAGTTGGCCCAGGCGCGGTGCCAGACGATAAGCATCGACGCCCATGGCGTACAGGCGCCCAAGGCTGCCAGCAGCTTGTGGCCACTGCGCGGTGACTTGCTGGCGCAGCGGATCGCTGGTTTCCAGCAGCCATGGCGTTTCGCAGAAGCGAATGCCGTTCATGTCGTTGTACTGGTTCACATCACCGCTGGCGCTGTAAACGTGTGAAGTCGCGTAGACAGGAACGTCACCGGCGTACTGGAAGTTCAGGGTCGGCTTGATCTGCTGCGCCTGTTGCGGAGTGGCGGCGAGGAAGATGAACTCGATGTCCTGACGACGCGATGGCTGAGCGGCGACGTTGGTGCCGGCGGCATTTTGCAGGCTCTTTGCACGCGCTTCGCTCTGACGCAGCTGGAACATGTCGGCAATTTGCTGGGCCAGTTGCACCGGCTGATCGACGCGCTCGGTGGCAACGATGCTGCCGCCATTGGCTTGCCAATCCTGGCTGAACGCGCGCAGTACGCGGTCGCCCCATTCGCCTTTCGGCACCATGATCGCGGCGCGGTGCAGGCCGTCGGCGCGGGCGCGACGGGAAACTTCGCGAGCTTCGTCTTCAGCGGCCAGACCAAACTGGAACAGCTGCGCCGGACCTTGATCGCCTTCGCTGTAGTTCAGAGCGAGGGTGGTGATCGGCAATTGCGGGCGAGTGCTCAGTTGTTTGACCAGTGGTTTTTCCAGTGGGCCGATGACCAGTTGCACACCGTCAGCCTGAGCCTTGCGGTAGAACTCGTCCATGGAGGTCAGTTTCGAGCTGTCATAAAACTCGATGGCTGGCGGCTTCTGTCCGGCCTGTTGAGCCTGATAGTGCGCAGCCATGAAACCTTCGCGCAGTGCTTTGCCGACCGAGGCCAGTTGGCCGTCTTGTGGCAGCAGCAGAGCGATTTTGCTTAGGGGCTGGCTAGCCAGTTCCTTGAGCTTGGTCAGCGGCAGCGGCAGGTTGATTGCGGCCGGGTGCTTTGGATTCTGCGCGCGCCAGGTATCGATCGCGGCTTGTTGCTGTTCGAGCGTGCCGGCGGTTTTCACGGCCAGCGCCAGACCCATCCAGCCGCCGAGGTCATCGGTGGTGTTCGGTTGCAGTTGATCGTTCGGCAGCGAGGCGATCAACGTCCAGATCGCTTCGTGATTCTTGCCGGCGGCTTCACCTTGCAGCATCGGCGCAATAAAGATGCGCTCGCGGGCGGCAGCCAGCGTCTGACCATCGGCTTCGAGGGCGCGGGCGCGAACGGTGCCGGTGCGGACTTGTTGGTCTTCCGGCATTTCCCCCAGTTGTTGCAGGCTTGGGTGGCTCAGGGCAGTCAGCGCAGCTTTCGGCTGATTGCGGGTCATGGCCAGCTCGGCGGCCAAGGTATTGGCAAATATCTGCTGGCCGGGCTTGAGTTGCTCCATCGGCACTTGTTGCAGGATTTGCGCAGACTGGCTGGCATTGCCTTGGCGATAAGCCAGATCGGCTGCGCTCAGGCGCAACAGGGCGGCTTTTTCCGGGGTTTTAGCCTGGGAAGCCTGTTCGAGCAGTTGCTCGATGCTGGCATCCGGAGTCCGTGGGAGTTCGCCAAGGCTGGAGGAAGGGGAGCTGGCGCAAGCCGCCAAAAGGGCAGCGAGGCAGAGGGCAGTGAGCAGCCGCAGGCAAGCGATCATGTAAGTGTTCCTGATACTCGATCAAATTAGCGTGGAATTGTACCCAAGCACTGGCCGGGGCGCGATGTTGCTGGCGTGAATCGGTCAATTTAGCTGAAGTAAATGTTGCGGCGTCGCACAAGTGCGCGCAAAAACCGCAGGCTGGCAGAGGACGTCGCAAGCCTCGTGACGCGTTACAATGCCGTTTTTTACCGATCATGAGGTGTGCGCTTTGACTGCTCCAGGTCCTTTGAATTCCGCTGCTGGCTCGCTTTATGTGGTGGCGACGCCCATCGGCAACCTGGACGACATCAGCGCCCGGGCCCTGAAAATCCTCCGTGAAGTGGCGCTGATCGCTGCCGAAGACACGCGTCACTCGCAGCGTCTGATGCAGCACTTCGGTATTTCCACGCCGTTGGCCGCTTGCCACGAACATAACGAACGAGATGAAGGTAGCCGCTTTATCACCCGTCTGCTGGCCGGTGACAATGTCGCGCTGATTTCCGATGCCGGCACGCCGCTGATTTCCGATCCGGGTTATCACCTGGTACGTCAGGCCCGTGCTGCCGGAATCAATGTGGTGCCGGTGCCGGGTGCGTGCGCTTTGATCGCTGCATTGTCGGCAGCGGGGTTGCCGTCGGATCGATTCATCTTCGAAGGTTTCCTGCCTGCCAAGTCGGTGGGGCGCAAGGCGCGACTGGAAGCGGTTAAAGAAGAACCGCGTACGCTGATTTTCTACGAAGCCCCGCACCGCATTCTGGAATGTCTGCAGGATATGGAAGCGGTGTTCGGTGGCGAACGGCAGGCACTGCTGGCCCGTGAAATTACCAAGACCTTTGAAACGCTCAAGGGACTGCCACTGGCTGAGTTGCGCGCATTCGTCGAGTCCGACAGCAACCAGCAGCGCGGCGAGTGCGTCGTGCTGGTCGCCGGCTGGACTGCGCCGGAGTCTGAAGACGCAGTCAGCAGCGAAGCCATGCGCATTCTCAACCTGCTACTCGAGGAGATGCCGCTCAAGCGTGCCGCCGCGCTGGGACCGGGTAGGTTGCTAAAGATGTCCAGTGATGGCCATCGTAGACGAATGACTGTTCAAGACAGAACCCGGCTTACAGATCGACTCTCCACCTTTTTCTTTCCCTGCTTGAATCAATGGCATCAGGGCTGTGTAATATCAGCAGGCCTGCTCTGAAAGTTCGGCAGCGGCAATTGCAGTAATAGCCTTTTCCCACCGTGCTTCAATCAACAGCAGAATCCCCTTCGTAATACCGAAAAAATCTTACTCTTAACAAATTACTTTAACTTTCGAGCGCAGCTTTCAGTGCTGCATCAAGTTATGGGTCAAAAGTCTGCGTCAGATTCTCGTTACTCCTCCTTTTATGCTCCTAAATCTCCGTTCTGTAAGGCTTTTCCTTTAATCCGCGCCTTGACGGTGTGGTGGGCGCATTCCTATAGTGTGCGCAAGTGGCGGAAAGTGGCATGAAGTGGGTTTTTTGAGCTCAAAACGATAAGAATTGGAGAAGCGCAGACGTGTTTCGCGGAGCTAACGCTATCAGTCTCGATGCAAAGGGCCGTCTCGCTATGCCGAGCCGGTACCGTGACGAGCTCGATTCGCGTAGTTCCGGCCAATTGATCGTCACCATTGATGCCGTTGATCCATGCCTGTGTGTCTACCCGCTCGACGAGTGGGAAATTATTGAAACCAAGTTGCGTGCACTCCCTTCGCTTCGTGAAGAGAACCGCCGCTTGCAGCGTTTATTGATTGGTAATGCCGTCGACCTCGAGCTCGATGGCAGTGGTCGTTTTCTGGTTCCACCGCGTCTGCGCGAGTACGCCAAATTGGATAAGCGCGCGATGCTGGTAGGCCAACTGAACAAGTTCCAATTGTGGGACGAGGATGCCTGGGATGCGGTTTCTGCCGCTGACCTGGCTGCTATTCAACAACCGGGCGCTATGCCTGATGAACTGCGTGATTTGATCCTGTGACTATTGATAGCGGCTTTAACCACATCACCGTACTGCTTGACGAAGCCGTCGAGGCTCTCGCCGTACGTCCTGATGGCTGCTATCTGGACGGTACGTTCGGGCGCGGCGGGCACAGCCGGTTGATCCTCAGCCAGCTCGGGACGGATGGCCGGCTCATCGGATTCGACAAAGATCCACAAGCGATTGCCACCGGGCAAACGCTAGCGGCCGAAGACGGCCGCTTTGTCGTTGTGCAGCGCAGCTTCGCCGAGCTCGGTTCGGAGATCGCCGAACGTGGTCTGGCGGGCAAGGTCAGCGGCATTTTGCTCGATCTGGGCGTGTCCTCGCCGCAGCTCGATGACGCTGAGCGCGGCTTCAGTTTCCTCAACGACGGCCCGCTGGACATGCGCATGGATCCGTCCCGTGGCATCAGTGCCGCCGAATTCGTCAACACCGCGCCGGCTGAAGAAATCTCCCGGGTGTTCAAGGAATACGGTGAAGAGCGTTTCTCCGGTCGCATGGCTCGTGCCGTCGCCGAGCGTCGCGATATCAAACCTTTCGAGCGCACTGCCGATCTGGCCGAAGTGCTCAAGGTCGCCAACCCGGCCTGGGAAAAGGGCAAGAACCCGGCCACCCGTGCGTTCCAGGGTTTGCGCATTCACGTCAACAACGAACTGGGCGATCTGGAAGCCGGCCTCGAAGCCGCACTTGAAGCCCTGGAAGTGGGCGGCCGTCTGGTCGTGATCAGCTTTCACTCGCTGGAAGACCGCATCGTCAAACTGTTCATGCGCAAGCTGGTGAAAGGCGAAGCCGACAACCTGCCACGCAACCTGCCGGTTCGCCACGTTGCGTTCGAACCGACAATCAAAGTCCATGGCAAAGCGCCGACGCCCTCC
>NZ_JBIWAL010000073.1:11032-20541 GCF_044760045.1 Pseudomonas sp. NPDC098747
AATAAAAACAAATACCATATCAAAAATCATACCGCCTCCTAAGCCGAACTCAAAGCCAACCAACGCTCCAGTAGCGCCGTCATGCGCGTCGCGGAGAAGCTGCGGTGAGCAAGCTTTTCGCCAAGCCACTGCCCGGCGGCAGCTTTTTCATGCTGCTGCTGTTTGTTGGCGTGCTCGTGTCGGCCATCGGCGTGTCTTACAGCGCGCACTGGAACCGTCAGTTGCTCAACAATCTTTATAACGAACTTAGCGTGCGCGACAAGGCGCAGGCCGAGTGGGGGCGTCTGATTCTCGAGCAAAGCACCTGGACCGCGCACAGCCGGATCGAAGTGTTGGCCACCGAACAACTGAAAATGCACATTCCCGGCGCGGCTGACGTGAAGATGGTGGCGCCATGATGAAACTTGAAGGCGCACTGTTCCCGTGGCGCTTCCGCCTGATGGTGGCGCTGCTCGGCATAATGGTTGCCGCGATCTGCTGGCGCATCATCGACCTGCAAGTGGTTGACCGTGACTTCCTCAAAGGTCAGGGCGATGCACGCAGTCTTCGTCACATCCCGATTCCGGCTCACCGTGGTCTGATCACCGACCGTAACGGCGAGCCTTTGGCCGTCAGTACTCCGGTGACCACCCTGTGGGCCAACGCCAAGGAAATGCAGACAGCCAAAGAAAAGTGGCCAGCACTGGCCGCCGCGCTGGGACAGGACCCGAAAGCCCTGACCGAACGCCTTGAGGCCCAGGCCAACAAAGAATTCATTTATCTGGTGCGCGGGCTGACCCCCGAGCAAGGCCAGGCTGTGCTCGACCTGAAAGTACCGGGCGTCTACGGCATCGAAGAATTCCGCCGGTTCTACCCGGCCGGTGAAGTCACCGCGCACATGGTCGGCTTTACCGACATCGATGATCACGGTCGTGAAGGCGTCGAACTCGCCTACGACGAATGGCTGGCCGGCGTCCCCGGCAAACGCCAAGTCATCAAGGATCGCCGCGGTCGGCTGATCAAGGATGTCCAGGTCACCAAAAACGCCAAGGCCGGCAAGCCCTTGGCGTTGTCGATTGACCTGCGCCTGCAATATCTGGCCAACCGCGAGTTGCGTAACGCGATCATCGAGAACGGCGCCAAGGCCGGCAGCCTGGTGATCATGGACGTGAAGACCGGTGAGATCCTCGCCATGGTCAACCAGCCGACCTACAACCCGAACAACCGCCGCAACCTGCAGCCGGCGATGATGCGTAACCGCGCAATGATCGACGTGTTCGAACCGGGTTCGACCATGAAAGCCATCTCGATGGCCGCCGCGATCGAAACCGGTCGCTGGAAACCGAGCGATACCGTCGAGGTTTATCCCGGCACGCTGCAGATCGGCAAATACACCATCAAGGACGTCTCGAGATCCGAAGGCCCGGTGCTCGACCTGACCGGCATCCTGATCAATTCCAGTAACGTCGGCATGAGTAAGGTCGCGTTCGATATCGGCGGCGAAACGATTTTCCGCCTTGCGCAGAAAGTCGGTCTCGGCCAGGACACCGGCCTCGGCTTCCCGGGCGAGCGCGTCGGCAACCTGCCGAACTACCGCGAATGGCGCAAGGCCGAAACGGCGACGCTGTCCTACGGCTACGGTATTTCCGTCACCGCGATTCAACTGGTTCACGCCTTCTCGGCGCTGGCCAACAACGGTCGCCTCGCGCCGCTGACGCTGATCAAAACCGACAAGATGCCGCAGACCACGCAAGTGCTGCCGGAAACTGTCGCGAGAACCATGCAAGGCATGTTGACCCAAGTGATCGAGGCCCCGCGCGGTGTGTTCCGTGCACAGGTGCCGGCGTATCACGTGGCGGGCAAGTCGGGTACGGCGCGCAAGACTTCGGTGGGCACCAAGGGCTACGCCGAAAACTCCTACCGTTCGCTGTTCGCCGGCTTCGGCCCGATGAGCGATCCGCGTTACGCCATCGTTGTGGTGATCGATGAGCCGTCCAAGGCCGGTTACTTCGGTGGTCTGGTTTCCGCGCCGGTGTTCAGCCGTGTGATGTCCGGCACCCTGCGCTTGATGAACGTGACCCCGGATAACCTGCCGACCACACAACAGGCCAACGCCACCCCGGTCGTTCCGCTGAAAGCCAATGGAGGGCGCGGCTGATGTCATTAAGTCTGAACAAGATATTCCCCCACGCCGGCCACGATCTGTTGATCCGTGAATTGGCGCTGGATAGCCGTAACGTACGCGCGGGCGACCTGTTCCTCGCGGTGCCGGGCGGCAAATTCGATGGTCGTGCGCACATCGCCGATGCCTTGCAACGCGGCGCCGCCGCTGTGGCGTATGAAGTGGAAGGCGCCACCGTGCTGCCGATCACCGACGTGCCGCTGATTCCGGTCAAGGGTCTGGCAGCGCAGCTGTCGGACATTGCCGGGCGTTTTTACGGTGAGCCAAGCCATCACCTGAATCTGGTGGGGGTGACGGGCACCAACGGTAAAACCAGCGTGACCCAACTGGTCGCGCAGGCGCTGGATCTGCTCGGCCAGCATTGCGGCATTGTCGGCACCCTAGGTTCCGGCTTCTATGGCGCACTGCAAAGCGGTCTGCACACCACGCCGAATCCGATTGCCGTGCAAGCGACTTTGGGCGACCTGAAAAAGGCCGGCGCCAAAGCCGTGGCCATGGAAGTGTCGTCCCACGGTCTGGATCAGGGCCGCGTCACCGCGCTGGCGTTCGATGTCGCCGTGATGACCAATCTGTCCCGCGATCATCTGGATTATCACGGCACGATGGAGGCTTACGCGCAGGCCAAGGCCAAGCTGTTCGCCTGGAATGATCTGAAATGCCGTGTGGTCAACCTCGACGACGATTTCGGCCGGCAACTGGCCGCCGAAAAACGTGAGTCGCGTCTGATCACCTATAGCCTGCTCGACAGCAGCGCTTACCTGTATTGCCGCGAAGCGCAGTTCGACGATCACGGCGTGCGCGCCACACTGGTCACGCCGCAGGGCGAGCATCATCTGCGCAGCACGCTGCTCGGCCGTTTCAACCTGAGTAACGTACTGGCAGCCGTCGGCGCCTTGCTCGGCCTGGATTACGCGCTCGACGAAATTCTTAAAGTACTGCCGAAACTCGAAGGCCCGGCCGGACGCATGCAGCGTCTTGGTGGCGGCACTCAGCCATTGGTGGTGGTCGATTACGCCCACACCCCGGATGCGCTGGAAAAAGTTCTGACGGCTTTGCGCCCACACGTCAAAGGTCAGTTGCTGTGCCTGTTCGGCTGTGGCGGTGACCGTGATCGCGGCAAGCGTCCGTTGATGGCCGAAGTGGTCGAGCGTCTGGCCGATCAAGTTCTGGTCACCGATGACAATCCGCGCACTGAAGACCCGGCAGTGATTTTCGATGATATCCGCGCCGGTTTCACGGCTGTGGATAAAGTCACCTTCGTCGCCGGTCGTGGTCAGGCCATCGCGCAATTGATTGCCGACGCTTCGGCAGATGATGTGATCGTCCTGGCCGGTAAAGGTCACGAGGACTATCAGGAAATCAACGGCGAGCGTCATGCCTTCTCTGACCTGGTCGAAGCGGATCACGCGCTGACTGCCTGGGAGGTCGCCCATGCTTAAGGCCCTGACACTCAGCGAGCTGACCAACGCGCTCGACGCACGCCTGATCAGCGCCGATGCCAGTTTCGACGGCGTGAGCATCGACAGCCGTGCGATCCAGCCCGGCCAACTGTTTATTGCCCTGACTGGCCCGCGTTTCGACGGTCACGACTATCTGAACGACGTCGCTGCTAAAGGCGCCGTTGCTGCACTGGTCGAGCGCGAAGTCGCCGACAGCACCTTGCCGCAATTGTTGGTCAAGGACACCCGTCAGGCCCTGGGCCAGTTGGGTGCCTTGAACCGCGCCGCGTTTACTCAGCCAGTGGCTGCTGTAACCGGTTCGAGCGGCAAGACCACGGTCAAGGAAATGCTCGCAAGCATCCTGCGCACGCGCGGTCCGGTGCTGGCGACGCGCGGCAATCTGAACAACGACCTCGGCGTTCCGCTGACCCTGATCGAACTCGCGCCGGAACATACTTCCGCCGTGATCGAACTGGGCGCCTCGCGTCTGGGCGAAATCGCCTACACCGTTGGGCTGACCAAGCCGCACGTAGCGATCCTGAACAATGCCGGCACCGCTCACGTCGGTGAGTTCGGCGGCCCGGAAAAAATCGTTGAAGCCAAAGGCGAAATCATCGAAGGGCTGGCGGCCGATGGCATTGCCGTGCTCAACCTCGACGACAAGGCCTTTGGTATCTGGAAGACCCGCGCTGCCGGTCGCAAAGTGCTGACCTTCGCCCTGAGCAATACTCAGGCGGACTTCTACGCCAGCGACTTGAGCACCGATGCGCGGGGCTGCCCGGCCTTCAATCTGCACACGCCTGAAGGTATGGAGCGCGTTCAACTGAACCTGCTCGGCACCCATAACGTTGCCAACTCCATGGCCGCCGCCGCTGCTGCCCACGCCTTGGGCGTGTCGCTGTTCGGCATCGCCACCGGTCTTGGCGCGGTGCAACCGGTCAAGGGCCGCACCGTCGCGCAATTGGCGAAAAACGGCATGCGCGTGATTGATGACACTTACAACGCAAACCCCACCTCGATGTGCGCGGCCGTTGATATACTCGCCGGCTTTTCCGGCCGCACCGTCCTGGTGCTCGGAGATATCGGCGAGTTGGGCGATTGGGCGGAGCAGGGGCACCGCGACGTGGGCGAGTACGCCCGGGGCAAGGTATCCGCGCTGTACGCGGTCGGACCGAACATGGTTCACGCCGTCAACGCATTCGGTGAGCAGGCGCATCACTTCGGCACACAAGCCGAACTGATCCAGGCCCTGAACGCCGAGCAGGACACAAACACCACCATTTTGATCAAGGGTTCGCGCAGTGCAGCGATGGAAAACATCGTTGCAGCTCTGTGCGGGTCCAGTCTGGAGAAACATTAATGCTGCTGCTGCTAGCGGAGTATCTGCAACAGTTCTACAAAGGCTTCGCGGTCTTTCAGTACCTGACCCTGCGCGGGATCCTCGGTGTGCTGACCGCGCTGGTCTTGTCGCTGTGCTTTGGCCCGTGGATGATCCGCACTCTGCAGAACCGTCAGATCGGCCAGTCCGTTCGTAACGACGGTCCGCAATCGCACCTGTCCAAGTCGGGCACACCGACCATGGGTGGCGCGCTGATTCTGTCGTCCATCGGCGTCAGCACTCTGCTCTGGGCTGACCTGAGCAACCGCTATGTCTGGACCGTGCTGCTGGTGACCCTGTTGTTCGGCGCCATCGGCTGGGTCGACGATTACCGTAAAGTCATCGAGAAGAACTCCCGTGGCTTGCCGAGTCGCTGGAAGTATTTCTGGCAGTCGGTGTTTGGTCTGGGCGCGGCAATCTTCCTTTATATGACCGCTTCGACGCCGGTGGAAACCACGCTGATCCTGCCGATGCTCAAGGACTACAGCATTCCGCTGGGCTTCGGTTTCATCGTGCTGACTTACTTCGTGATCGTCGGTTCGAGCAACGCGGTCAACCTCACCGACGGCCTCGACGGTCTGGCGATCATGCCAACCGTGATGGTCGGCGGTGGTCTGGGGATCTTCTGCTACCTGTCGGGTAACGTGAAATTTGCCGAATACCTGTTGATCCCGTATGTGCCGGGCGCCGGCGAATTGATTGTGTTCTGCGGCGCGCTGATCGGTGCAGGTCTCGGGTTCCTCTGGTTCAACACCTATCCGGCCCAAGTGTTCATGGGCGACGTCGGCGCGTTGGCGCTGGGTGCTGCACTGGGCACCATCGCGGTGATTGTCCGTCAGGAAATCGTCCTGTTCATCATGGGCGGCGTGTTCGTGATGGAGACCCTGTCGGTGGTCATCCAGGTTGCGTCCTTCAAGTTGACCGGTCGCCGTGTGTTCCGCATGGCACCGATACACCACCACTTTGAACTCAAGGGCTGGCCCGAGCCGCGTGTGATCGTCCGTTTCTGGATCATCACCGTAATTCTCGTGTTGGTTGGCCTTGCCACCCTGAAGCTGAGGTAGAACGAGTGTCTCTGATCGCTTCTGACCACTTCCGCATCGTTGTCGGCCTCGGCAAGAGCGGCATGTCCCTGGTTCGCTTCCTGGCGAACCGGGGCACGTCGTTTGCTGTGGCTGACACGCGGGAAAATCCACCGGAACTGGCCACGCTCAAGCGTGACTATCCGCACGTGGAAGTGCGTTGTGGCGAGCTGGACGTCGAATTCCTCTGCCGTGCCGACGAGCTCTACGTGAGTCCCGGCCTGGCGCTGGCGACCCCGGCCCTGCAAGCCGCTGCGGCGCGTGGCGTAAAATTGTCCGGTGACATCGAGCTGTTCGCGCGTAACGCGAAGGCGCCGATTGTCGCCATCAGTGGTTCGAACGCTAAGAGCACCGTCACCACACTGGTCGGCGAGATGGCGGCTGCGGCCGGCAAACGTGTGGCGGTGGGCGGCAACCTCGGTACTCCGGCGCTGGATCTGCTCAGCGACGACGTCGAGTTGTACGTGATGGAGTTGTCGAGCTTCCAGCTGGAAACCACCGACCAGCTCAACGCTGAAGTGGCAACCGTGCTGAACATCAGTGAAGACCACATGGATCGCTACAGCGGTCTGCCGGCGTACCACCTGGCCAAGCACCGGATCTTCCGTGGTGCCAAGCAGTTCGTGGTCAACCGTCAGGATGCGCTGACGCGTCCGCTGATGGGCGAGGGCCAGCCATGCTGGACGTTCGGCCTGACGAAACCTGATTTCAAGGCATTCGGTATTCGTGAAGAAGATGGCGAGAAGTATCTGGCTTTCGAATTCCAGAACCTGATGACGGTGCGCGATTTGAAAATTCGTGGCGCGCACAACCAGTCCAACGCCCTGGCGGCGCTGGCGCTGGGTCATGCGGTCGGCCTGCCGTTCGACGCGATGCTTGCTGCGTTGCGCACCTTCGCCGGTCTCGAACATCGTTGCCAGTGGGTGCGTGATCTGAACGGCGTCGCCTACTACAACGATTCCAAAGCCACCAACGTTGGCGCTGCACTGGCGGCCATCGAAGGCCTGGGTGCGGACATCGACGGCAAAGTCATTCTGATCGCCGGTGGTGATGGCAAAGGTGCCGAGTTCAACGACCTGCGTGATCCGGTAGCGGCCAACTGCCGCGCCGTGATCCTGATGGGCCGCGACTCCGACAAGATCGGTGCGGCCATCGGCGACGGCGTGCCACTGATTCGCGCTACCTCCCTGGTTGATGCTGTCGCGCAATGCCGCGCTGCCGCTCAACCGGGTGACGTCGTGTTGCTGTCGCCGGCCTGCGCCAGTTTCGACATGTTCAAGAATTACGAAGACCGTGGTCACCAGTTCGTCCGCGCCGTGGAGGAATTGGCATGAACCTGACAAACATCATCAAGCCGTACCCGTCGCCGTTGATTACCGGACGCGGCATTGATCTCGATTTCCCGATGCTCGCCGGTTGCCTGGCGCTGTTGGGTCTGGGTCTGATCATGATCGCCTCGGCGTCCACGGAAGTGGCGGCTGCGCAGTCGGGCAGTCCGCTGTATTACATGATCCGTCACCTTATCTATGTGGTTATCGGACTGGGCGCTTGCATCGTCACCATGATGATTCCGATCGCCACCTGGCAACGCCTTGGCTGGTTGATGCTGCTGGGTGCATTCGGCCTGCTGATCATGGTGATCATCCCGGGGATCGGCCGCGAGGTTAACGGTTCGATGCGCTGGATCGGTTTCAGCTTCTTCAACGTGCAGCCGTCGGAGATCGCCAAGGTCTTTGTGGTGATCTACCTCGCCGGTTATCTGGTTCGTCGCCAGAAAGAAGTGCGCGAGAGCTGGATGGGCTTCTTCAAGCCGTTCATCGTGCTGCTTCCAATGGCGGGCCTGTTGCTGATGGAGCCGGACTTCGGTGCCACCGTCGTGATGATGGGTGCGGCGGCGGCGATGCTGTTCCTTGGCGGGGTCGGCTTGTTCCGCTTCTCGCTGATGGTGGTGTTGGCGGTCGGGGCCGTGGTCTTGCTGATTCAGATGCAGCCTTACCGGATGGCGCGTCTGACCAACTTCGCCGACCCGTGGGCCGACCAGTTCGGCGCCGGTTATCAGTTGTCGCAAGCGTTGATCGCGTTTGGTCGTGGTGAATGGCTGGGCGTGGGCCTGGGTAACAGCGTGCAGAAGCAGTTCTACCTACCGGAAGCGCACACCGACTTCGTGTTCTCGGTACTCGCCGAAGAGCTCGGCGCGGTCGGTTCGCTGTGCACCGTTGCGCTGTTCGCGTTCGTGTGTATTCGCGGCATGTACATCGGTCTGTGGGCCGAGAAAGCCAAACAATTCTTTGCCGCTTATGTGGCGTACGGCCTGTCGTTCCTGTGGATTGGTCAGTTCCTGATCAACATCGGGGTGAACGTCGGCCTGCTGCCAACCAAGGGCCTGACCTTGCCGTTCCTCAGCTACGGCGGCAGCTCGTTGGTGATCTGCTGTGCCTGCCTTGGCTTGTTGCTGAGGATCGAGTGGGAGAGTCGAACCCATTTGGGCAGTGAAGAGATGGAATTCCATGAGAGCGACTTCGCCGAGGAGCCGAATCATGGGCGCTAACGTATTGATCATGGCCGGCGGAACCGGCGGCCACGTGTTCCCGGCGCTGGCCTGTGCCCGCGAGTTTCAGGCGCGCGGTTACACCGTGCATTGGCTCGGCACGCCTCGCGGGATCGAGAACGAACTGGTGCCGGCCGCTGGGCTGGAGCTGCACCGGATCAACGCCAGTGGTCTGCGCGGCAAGGGCAAGCTGTCGCTGCTCAAGGCACCGTTCATGCTGCTCAAATCGGTCTGGCAGGCGCGGGCGATCATTCGTCGGCTGCGTCCGGTGTGTGTGCTCGGCTTCGGTGGTTACGTGACCGGCCCTGGCGGTCTCGCGGCGAAACTGGCCGGTGTGCCGGTGATCGTTCACGAGCAGAACGCGGTCGCCGGCACCGCCAATCGGTTGCTGGTGCCGTTCGCCGCCCGAGTGTGTGAAGCGTTCCCCGACACCTTTACTCTGTCGGACAGCCGTCGTACCACAGGCAACCCGGTGCGCAGCGAGCTGTTCCTCGAAACATCGCGACCTGCCCTGGCCGGTCGCAAAGCGCGTTTGCTGATCCTGGGCGGAAGCCTGGGCGCAGAACCGTTGAACAAGTTGCTGCCTGAAGCGCTGGCCCAAGTCGCTGCCGATTGGCGTCCGGAAGTGTTCCATCAGGCCGGCAAAAACCACGATGAAGTGACTGCAGAGCGCTACCGCGCCGCCGGCGTGGAAGCGCAGGTGCAGCCGTTCATCAAAGACATGGCCCAGGCCTATGGCTGGGCTGACCTGGTGGTGTGCCGTGCAGGCGCGTTGACCATCAGTGAACTGGCTGCCGCCGGTCTGCCCTCGATGCTGGTGCCTTTGCCCCACGCGATCGACGATCACCAGACCCGCAACGCCGATTATTTGGCCCGCGAAGGCGCTGCCTGCCTGATGCGG